>CBINPH010000209.1:0-6160 GCA_966252445.1 uncultured Chitinophagaceae bacterium
GCCTGCCGCGGCCCAGCGCCAGAGGATGTATCCAGAGCAGGTATTCGTCCACCAGGCGGGCGGCGGCCAGCGTGGTGGCCAGGCTGCCGCTGCCGAACAGGATGATGTCCGGCCCCGGAGCGCCGCGCAGGGCCCTGACCTCGGCCTGCGGGGAGCGCCGCGCCAGCTCGGCATGCTGCCAGGCGGTGGCCTGCAGCGTGCGGGAGAAGACCAGCTTGCGATGGCTGTTCATCATATGGGCGAAGGCGATGTCGGCGCGGCTGTAGCTGAGGTCCAGCAGGCGCGAAGGCCAGTAGGCGGCGAAGGCCTCGTAGGTCCGCCTTCCCAGGAGGATGGTGTCCGCTGCCGCCAGCTGACGGGCAGCGGCCTCAGCCATCTCGCTGCTCCAGCGCTCCAGGTGCCAGTCCAGCTCGCCGCGGGGCCCGGCCAGGAAGCCGTCGAGGCTGAGGTTCATCGACACGACCAGCTTGCGCGGGGAGGGCCGCCGCCGCGCCTGCGGACCCGGGGCCATGGCCCCCACAGATAAGATATCCGTCATGGTCAGGCCAGGCTTACCGCCCGACTCGTGTGGGCTGCGGCGCCGGGCTGCCCCACGCTCTGGCGGCGCTGGTGGAAGATATAGGCCAGCACGCCCAGCGCCAGCGGCAGGGCCATAGACAGGGCGGCGGTCGCGCCTACGGTGGCGGCGATGCAGTAGGTGGCGCCTGCCAGGTCGATCATCAGGCCGGCAAAAGCCCATTCCCGGATGCGGGGGTAGCCGGGCACGAGGATGGCGATGACGCCCAGCACCTTGGCGACGCCGATGAAAGGTACCAGGTAAGCCGGCAACCCCATTCTGGCGAAGCCTTCTACGGCGACAGGCGAAGACATCACGTCGGGGATGGCAGAGCCCAGCATCAGGGCGGCGAAGAGACCGGTAAAAATCCAGTAGAGCACAGTTGTCTTTTTCATGGGTGTGTCGTTTTAATGAAAAAAGTGGTTGCTGTCGATCAGGACAAAGGTAGGGCGCGCCCCCGCCGGACAGCGGGGGCGCAGGCGACCATTTGGGGGGCGGATGGCGACTTTCGGGATTAAAGCCTAATTTTACTTTTCAGCGGAAGCCGGCAGCCTCTTCCCGGGCTGTGTCCCGCCTTTTCCCGGGACAAGCCGCTCCCCTGGTCAAAACCGAAGCCCATGAAACATATTGCCATACTGGTGCCGCAGGAGGCCGTGCTGGCCAGCATCTTCGACCCCCAGTACATCTTCGCCGCCGTCAATGACTTTCTGGTCCAGGAGGGCCGGGAGCCCCTGTTCCGCACCCAGCTGGTCGGCATAGAGCCTGAGGTGAAGCTCAACAGGGGCGCCTTTACAGTACATGCCGACGTCCTGATGCGCTCCCTGCGCCGCACCGACCTCATCATCGTGCCGGCCATCCTCGGGGACATCGACGAGGCCCTGGAAAAGAACCGCGCCTTCTTCCCCTGGATCGCCAGGCAGTACAGGGCAGGCGCCGAGGTGGCCAGCCTCTGTATAGGCGCCTTCCTGCTGGCCAGCACCGGCTTGCTGGACGGGCACAGCTGTTCCACGCACTGGATATACGCCAACGAGTTCAGGAGACGCTTTCCCCGCGTCAACCTGGTGGATGACAGGATCATCACCGAGGAAGAGGGCCTCTACTCCAGCGGAGGGGCCAGCTCCTACTGGAACCTGCTGCTGTACCTGGTGGAAAAGTATGCCGGCCGCGACATGGCGATCCGCGCCTCCAAGTACTTCGCCATAGAGATAGACCGCAAGAGCCAGTCCCCCTTCATCATGTTCAACGGCCAGAAGCGCCACGACGACACGCCGGTGAAGGAAGCCCAGGCCTTCATCGAAGAGAACGTCGCCGAGCGCATCTCCGTAGAGGATCTGGCCGTCCGCTTCGCCATGGGCAAGCGCCACTTCGAGCGCCGTTTCAAGCGGGCCACCCACAACACCCCCCTGGAATATATCCAGCGCGTCAAAATGGAAACGGCCAAGCGCCTGCTCGAAGGGGGAAGCATGAATGTCAACGAGGTGATGTACGAGGTGGGCTACCTGGACAACAAGGCCTTCCGCACGGTCTTCAAGAAGATCACCGGCCTAACGCCGGTGGAATACAAGAACCGCTATGCCCATGCCCTGGAGGCGCGATGAGCCGGCCTAGCGGCCGGTGAGCCGGTCCACGGCGGCGCGGTATGACTCGCTGAGGGGCAGCTCCGTGTCGCCGATGTAGACCAGGTCCCGCTTGACGGTGGTGATGCGGTCGGCCGCGGCTATATAGGACTTGTGGATGCGGATAAAACGCTGCGCCGGCAGCTTGTCTCCCATGGCCTTCAGCGTCATCCGCGTAATCACCGGCCGGGGGCTGCCCTGGAGGTGTATCTTGATATAGTCTTTCAGGCCCTCGATATAGAGGATGTCGCCGAAAGGGATTTTCACCAGGGTATATTCTACATGCACGAACACATGGTCCGGCGCCGCGGGATGCACTTCCCCGCGCTGCAGGCGGAACCGCTCATAGGCCTTGTGGCAGGCCTGCAGAAAGCGCTCGAAGGACACCGGCTTCATCAGGTAGTCGACGACATCGAGGCTGAAGGCGTCGACGGCGTACTGCTCGTAGGCTGTGACCAGGATGGTCAGGGGTGGTCGGGGCAGGGAGCGCAGGAAAGACAGCCCGTCGAGGCGCGGCATCTGTATGTCCAGGAAGAGGAGATCGATGTCCCCCTGTTGCAGCAGGGCCGAAGCTTCCATGACGTGGCGGCAGCTGCCCGCCAGCTCCAGGAAGGGCACCTGCCGGATGTTGTCCTCCAGCAGCTCCAGCACCAGCTTCTCGTCGTCTATGGCCAGGCAGCGCATCATGACAGGTGAATGGTCAGGTGAACTTGAAAGGTACCTTTTTCCCCCGAGACCTGCAACGTATGACGGCCGGGGTACAGCAGCTGCAGCCGCGCCCGCACATTGGGCAGGCCTATCCCCGGCCGTTCGTCCTGCGGGCCCCTGCCGCCGGGGTCGTAGGCGTTTTCCACGCTGAAGCGGAGGACGCCCTGCGCCTCCTCCAGCCGTATGGCGATGCGGGGGTCCTGTATCCAGCCTACGCCATGCTTGAAAGCGTTCTCCACGAAAGGGATCAGCAGCATGGGCTCTATGCGGCGCTCCCCGCCGCCGGGCGACAGGGTCATGGCGGCGCTGATGTCAACGCTGTCGCCGAAACGCAGGCGCTGCAGGGCGATGTAGCTCTGCAGGTACTCCGCTTCTTTGGTCAGCGGCACCTTCTTCTCGTCGGAGTCATAGAGCATGTAGCGCATGAGGTCGGCCAGCATCAGCAGGGAGGGCTCCAGCAGCTCCGATTTCTTGCGGGCCAGCGACACCAGGTTGGTGAGGACGTTGAACAGGAAATGGGGGCTGATCTGGGAACGCAGGAACTTCAGCTCCATGGCCAGCTGCTCAGCCTCACGTTCCCGCAGGCGGCGCTCGGCCAGGATGCGGTCGGCGGCATAGCGGTATATGGTCCCGGCGACCATGGCGAAGAAACTGGGGCCGAAGATAAAGCGGGCATGGGCCGTATAGTCGCCTATTTCGGGATACCAGCGCTGCAGGATCAGCACCTTCAGGGCATTCACGGCGAGCACGGCTGCCAGGAAGGCCAGCAGGTACCAGGGCCAGCGCCGCCGGCGGCAAAGCCTCGGGTACAGGTAGAATGCGTTGCCGTAGAAAAGGCCCATGTGCAGGAAGGCCGACAAGAGGAAGAAGCCGGCCGGCAGCGGGCCGATGAGGTCATGAGGCTCCGCGGGGCTGCGCAGGAACCAGGGCAGCGCCAGCAGGGTAGCCCAGACCAGGACATGGATCCCGGTGCTCACCTGTCTCGCGCTGATGCTGGGTTTGGACATGGCCATAAAGATCGCAAATTTAGGCGCTTCCCCTCCCCACCGCCTCCTGTGTCGACGAAAGGCCCGTTTGCCGCGATCAATGCCCCGCACGCCCGGAAAACATCGGAGATGAATGATTTTCCGCTCTTCCGGCCTTTCTCCCGAATAATGATCAGCAAACCCCCGCCCGCTTGAAATTCTCCATAAAAAGGAGCCCTTATCGTTGGATAGCGTAAAATGTATACGCCGGAGCGCCCGTGGCGATTATCGTAAATTGCCCGCCGGCCACCCTAAACCCTCATGCATGGAAGACTCCCCCCGCCATACCATCCGCATCGTCACGGCGGCCGCCCTGTTCGACGGTCATGACGCGGCCATCAACATCATGCGGCGCATCCTGCAGTCCCAGGGCGCCGAGGTCATCCATCTGGGACACAACCGCTCCGCCGCCGACATCGTCGCGGCTGCCGTAGAAGAGGACGTACAGGCCGTGGCCATCACCTCCTACCAGGGCGGTCATATGGAGTTCTTTCCCTACGTGCGCCGGCTGCTGGATGAACAGGGCTGCGCCCATGTCCGCATTTTCGGGGGCGGCGGGGGCACCATCCTCCCCGAGGAGATCACCGCTTTGCAGGCCTCCGGCATCACCCGCATATATTCTCCCGACGACGGCCGCAGGATGGGCCTCCGCGGCATGATCGAAGAGGTCATGCGGCTTGCCGATATACCCCTGCCGCCACCGCCGCCCGCAGAAGCGGGCAGGCTACATCCCGGGGACAAGCGGACGCTGTCGGCCCTCATCACCCTGCTCGAGAACGAGGGGCCGGGGCACCGGGACTGGGGAGAGGCCCTGCAGGCCCGTGGCGGCCCGGCCGTGGTGGTGGTGGTCACCGGCACCGGCGGGGCGGGTAAGTCCACGGTTACCGACGAGCTGGCGCGGCGTTTCCTGGGGCAGTTTCCCGGCAGGACCATGGCCATCGTATCGGTGGATCCCTCCAGGAAGAAAAGCGGCGGCGCCCTGCTGGGGGACCGCATCCGCATGAACACCCTGCCGCATCCGCGGGCCTTCATGCGCTCCAGGGCCACGCGGGACAGCGGCCAGGTGCTCAGCACCCACGTGCGCGGCGCCCTGGCGGCCTGCCGCGCCGCAGGCTATGACCTGATCGTACTGGAGAGCCCCGGCATAGGGCAGGGCGACACGGCCATCCTCGAGCACAGCGACGTCTCGCTCTATGTGATGACCCCCGAATACGGGGCCGCCTCCCAGCTCGAAAAGATCAACATGCTGGATTATGCGGATATCGTCGCCATGAACAAGGTCGACAAAGCCGGCGCGGAGGATGCCCTGCATGATGTCCGCAAGCAGTACCAGCGCAACCATGAACTGTGGGACCTCCTCCCGGAGCAGATGCCCGTCGTGGGTACCACGGCCTCGCGGTTCAACGACGAAGGCATGGACGCCCTCTTCGCCCTGCTGCTGGAGAAGATTGCCGCGAAGCGGAGCATCCGCTTCGGGGAAGCCGCCCCCGCCGCACGGCAGTCCGCGGCCCACCCCCCGCTCCTCCCCGCAGGGCGGGAGCGCTATCTCTCGGAGATCGCCGGAACAATCCGCAGGCACAAGCGCTGGATCGGGGAGCAGGCCGACATCGCCAGCCGCCTGTACCGGCTGGAGGGCGCCATCGCGCAGCTGAAAGAAAGCCGGCAGCGCCGGCCCGACGATCATCCCCTCAAGCCTGAAGATCCATGAGCGACGAACTGCAAGACTTGTACCGTAAGGAGGAGGTCCACCTGGACGAGACCTGCCGCGAGCTGCTGCAGGGCTGGGAGGCGCTCTGCAAAAAATACCGGGCGGCGGAGTTCCGCTATAGCGTCCGCGACAGGACCATCGCCCGGCCGCTGGCGAGCGAGAGTCTCTCCGGCACCAGGGTCCCGAAGATCGCCCTGCCCCGCTTCCGGGACTGGGGCGATATCCTGCGCTGGCAGCTGGAGGAGAATGTCCCAGGACGTTTTCCCTATACCGCCGGCGTCTTTCCCCTGAAACGGGAGGTTGAAGACCCCACCCGCATGTTCGCCGGCGAAGGATCCCCGGAGCGCAGCAACCGCCGCTTCCATTACCTGTCCCGTGAACAGCCGGCGAAGCGCCTGTCCACGGCCTTCGACAGCGTCACCCTGTACGGGGAGGATCCCGCCCACCGCCCCGATATCTATGGCAAGATCGGCAACGCCGGCGTCAGCGTCGCCACCGTGGACGACGCCAAGAACTTGATTCAGACGTTCTTCGACACGTACAAGCG
>CBINPH010000210.1:0-6152 GCA_966252445.1 uncultured Chitinophagaceae bacterium
CGGCCACCGATGGGGTCGACAGGGGGCTGGCCGCGTCCCTCAACGATTTTACGCCTTACCTGCCCCTGCCCGCGGATTACGTGTACCTGGGAAACCTGGGGACCCCCGCCCGCGACCTGATCTTCAGGCCCGTGCTGCAGCCGGGATTCGATGCGGGCTTCCACGCCATGGATCCCTACCGCTTCGATGTGGACAGCACCCGTTATTTCCAGACGACGCGGCCGTATACCCAGCTGCGTTACATGATCGGCAGCAAGCAGGAACAGCTGATCGACGTCTTTCATACCCAGAACCCACGGCAGAATTTCAACTTCGGGTTCCGGTACCGGAAGATCAATGCCCCCGGCTTTTTCCGCAACCAAAACACCAATACCGATGGTTACAACGTCTTTGCCCACTACCACACCAAACGGCAACGATACCATGCCTACCTGAGCTTCGCCGGGAACAAGATGTTCGCCGGAGAGAACGGCGGCATCGTCAGCGATTCCCTGCTCGCGGACCCCAACTACACCGACAGGCGCACCATCCCCGTACACCTGGGCGGCAGCAACCCGTACTCCAGCGGCTTCTTCACCAGTCCGGTCGCCACCAAATCCGGGCTGAAGGCCAACGCCTGGCTTTTCCGGCACCATTACGACTGGGGACGGGGAGATTCGGTACAGGTCAACGACAGCACTGTACGCTATGATTTCTATCCGGTGTTCCGCATTGAGCATACCCTGCGCATAGACCGGGAAGATGCGCGGTACGACGACACCATCCCCTCCTCCGCATCCCTGTACTATGCCCAGCACTACGGCCTGGACAGCCTGTGGGTCGACGCCCTGCGCGCCCGCCACAACTGGCGCACGATCTCCAATGACCTGTCGCTGGTGCAGTTTCCCGTACCCGAAAACCAGGGCCAGTTTCTGCGTGCGGGCGCCACCTACGAGACGGTCTGGGGACAGTTCCTGCAGCACAGCCTGCGCATGCATAACCTCAAAGGTCATTTTGCCTACCACAACCTCACCCGCAACCGCAAATGGGACCTGGATGCCTACGGGGAACTCTACCTGCTGGGCGATCAGTTCGGCGATTACCTGGCGCGGGCCTCCCTCAGCCGCTACCTCAACGACAAGCTGGGACAGATCACCCTGGGGTTCGTCAATCTCAACCAGACACCCCCGTTTATCTACCGTTTTTTTGAGAGCAACCGCTTCGTGACCAGCCGGGGAGACCTGAACAAAACGAACCTGACCCGCCTGCAGTTCCGGGCCGACAACGCCGAGCTGCGATACCACCTGACCGTCAACTATTACCTGATCAGCAACTACGTCTATTTGGCCGACTACAAGACCCCGGATCAGTACTCCACGCTGTTCAATTTCCTGCAGGTCGTCTTCAGCAAGGAGTTCCGGGCGGGGCACTTCCACTGGTATGCCGACCTGGCCTACCAGCAGACCGGGGGCCATGTTCCCCTCCATGTGCCCCAGATATGGACACGGCACCGCCTCTCCTACGAAAACATCCTCTTCAAGAACCTGAATCTTTGCACCGGTGCCGAGATCAGGTACCACACCCCTTATTACGCGGACGATTACTCTCCGGTGTTCCAGCAGTTCGTCAGCCAGGACCAGTGGAAAACGGACGATACCTGGCCCGACATGGCCGCCTTTTTTGACTTCCGGATCAAATCTTTCGTGGCCTATGTCCGCGCCGAGAACCTGAACAGCCTGCTGGAGCCGAACCGCCTGGAAATACCCCATTACCCCTATCCCGGTTTCAGCATTCGCGTAGGCATACAGTGGAGCTTCATCAACTGAGCGGCCGCTACGCAACCAACCGTTACCTTTGGGGTATGGAGGTATCACAACTGCATATCAAGAACATGGTCTGCGACCGCTGCATCCGCGCTGTCGCCGGCCTGCTGGAAAAATATGGGCTGCAGGCCAAGACCATACAGCTGGGTGAGGTGACCCTGGACGGGCCTGTGTCTTCGCAGCAACTGGAGCCGCTGTCCAAAGACCTGGAAGCGATGGGATTCGCGCTGATCGACGACCGCCGTTCGCGCCTGGTCTCGGCAGTCAAGACCCTGCTGATCGAGTTGATCCATTACGGAGACCTGGAAGGCATGCGGCAGAACTTCTCCGATTACATTGCGGAAAAGCTGCACCGGGATTATCACGCCATCAGCAGCCTTTTTTCGGAGATGGAGGCCATGACCATCGAGCAATTCATCATTCTCCAAAAGATCGAGAAAGTGAAGGAATTGCTGGCATACGACGAGCTGAGCCTGGGGGAGATCGCGTTCCGGATGGGGTACAGCAGCGCCGCCCACCTGTCGGCGCAGTTCAAGAAAGTAACGGGGTTTACCCCCTCGCGCTTCAAAAAGCTGAAAGACCACCGCCGCCGCCCGCTGGACGGCATATGAAGGATATGGCCCGCCCCTTCCTGCCGTTTGGGGCATATTCCGTAATTTCCCGTCGATCATGAACGGCAAAACCCTGTATATCATCCTGATTGGTGCCCTCGCCGGCTGTCACCACGAGCCCCCGAAACAGGATCCGGTAAAGGACACCCGCAGCTTGCACGAGCGGGTGTCGGAAGACCTGCGCCAGCTGCTGCCCTATTGGGCGGGACAGGCGCAAAAAGTGGATAAGCGCGGCCGGGAGGACCTTTATCAGGCTGCGGCACTCACGCTGTTTTACGGCGGACGTGGCTATCATCCTGTCTGGGCCAGCCTGCCGGCCGCCGGGGACACGACGGGACAGCCCGCCATGCGTCCCATGGCCGACAGCCTGATGGCGGCCATCCGGGACTGCCCGGATGATGGCCTGCGGCCCGAGTGGTACCATGACAGCCTGCTGGTAGCCCTGATGAACAACCTGGCCGCGGACTCCAGCGCGCGGCTCGATGCCATGAAATGGGCGCAGGCCGACCTTCTGCTCAGCGATGCTTTTATGCGGCTTTGCCAGCATCTGCGTTATGGCCTCCTGCCGCCCGACAGCCTGCGGCTGTCCCGGGACAGCGCCTACAGCGATTCCGCCCTGGCCGCGCTGCTGGACGCCGCCATACAGGCGGGGCGTTCCGACAGCGTCCTGCGGGCCCAGGCACCGGCATGGAAGCCCTACCGGGCCCTGAGAGACGCTGTAGCCGCCTACCGCCGCGACTATGGCCAGCGTCAATGGGACAGTCTACCCAGCGCCAGGGAAGACAGCGCCGCTTTTCCGTCACTGCTGCGTCGGCGACTGATCCAGGGCGGGGAGCTGGACTCGGCGGCGGCCGGCCATCCGGATGCCGTCAAAGCAGCCGTGCAAAGGTTCCAGCGTGCCCACGGGCTCTACCCGGACGGCGTGGCCGGCGCCCGGACTGTCGCGGCCCTGAACAAATCCGCCGCCTACCGCCGCTGGCAGATCGCCTTGAACATGGAGCGGTGGCGCCATTTTGCCGACACCATGCCGGAAACCTGCCTGATCGTCAATATCCCCTCCTTTCAGATGACCCTTTGGGATCACGATACCATCGCCTTGTCGTCCAAGGTCATCGTGGGAGAACCCGACCACGCCACCCCCCTGCTGAACTCGCGGCTGATCAATTTCCAGCTGTATCCCTACTGGCGTGTCCCCCGCAGCATATTCGCCCGGGAAATGCTGCCCCGGATACGCCGGGACATCGGATACCTGGCCGCCCACAACCTGGAAGTGGTGGACCGCCACAACAACGTGGTGGACCCCCGAACCCTCCCCTGGAAAAACTACAGCCAAAAGTATTTTCCCTATGTCATCCGGCAGATGACTGGCCTGGACAACTCCCTGGGGATCATTAAGTTCAATTTCAGAAACCCGTACAGCGTATACCTGCACGACACCAACTTGCGGCAGCTCTTTAACCAGACACACCGCGCCCTGAGCCACGGCTGCGTCCGGGTGGAGCAATGGGAGCCGCTCGCCATGTTCCTGATCCGTGGAGACACGGCCCGCCACCTGCCGGACAGCGTGCTGTCGTGGATGGCCTTCCGCCAGCAAAAATGGGTAGCCCTTTCCCAGCGCATCCCCCTGTATATACGCTATTTCACCTGCACGGTGAACAGCCAGGGGGGCCTGGTCTTCCACGATGACATCTACGGATACGATTCGCTGCAGATACCCAGACTCGCCCGTGTGGGGCAGGCCACCGCCGGCCAACCCTGAACCGCATCAACCCGCTATATGGCCGATACCGCAAAACCCATCATCCGCTCGTTGCTCGACAACGACTTTTACAAGCTGACCATGCAGCATGCCGTCGTGCAGCTTTTCCCGCGGGCCCGCGTCCGCTACCGCTTCATCAACCGCGGGCAACACCGTTTTCCAGCCGGCTTCGGCGACGCCCTCCGCGCCGCCGTGGATGCCATGCGGGAGCTGCGCCTGCAAGACGCCGAAAAAACCTTTCTGCAACGGCAATGCCCCTACCTGACCCCCACCTACCTGGATTTCCTGCAGGGGTTTCGCTACGACCCCGCGGAAGTAAGCATCCACCAGCAGGACGGCGACCTTACCGTGGGCATTGAAGGCTACTGGTACAGGACCATCCTCTGGGAAGTGCCCCTGATGTCGACGATCTGTGAGTTGTATTACCGCCTGAGCGGCATGGCACGTCTGGGGGACGACGAGGTCTGCGCCATCGCCCGGAAAAAAATCCTCCATTACCGGGACCTGGGCGTGAAGATCGCCGAATTCGGCACCCGGCGCCGGCATTCCTATGCCGTACAGCGCCTGGTGGTGCAGACCCTGCTCGAAAACGGGGCCGGAACATTTACCGGCACCAGCAACGTGCACCTGGCCCACACCCTGGGCACCCGGCCCATCGGCACCCATGCCCACGAATGGTTCATGTTCCACGCAGCCCGGTATGGCTTCAAGATGGCCAATGCCCTATCCCTGGAGAACTGGGTCAATGTCTACCGGGGGGACCTGGGCATCGCGCTCTCCGATACCTATACCACCCGGGTCTTCCTGGATAGTTTCGACACGAAATTTTCCAAGCTGTTCGACGGCGTGCGGCACGACAGCGGCGATCCGCTGGATTTCGCCGGCGCGGTGATCCGCCATTACCGCCAAATGCAAATTGACCCGCTCAGCAAAACCATCATCTTTTCCGACGGGTTGAACCCGGACAAGGTCAACCGCATCGCCGCCTATTGCCGGGGCAAGGTGGGCATGTCCTTCGGCATCGGAACAGACTTCACCAACGACGCGGGGCCTGCACCCCTCAACATCGTCATCAAGCTGACGGAGGCGCGTCCGGGAACGGAAGAACACTGGACCAGGGTCGTAAAGTTGTCGGATGACCGGGAAAAATATACCGGCGACCCCGACATGATCGACCTGGCTAAAACGGTGCTGGGCATCCCAAAGGGATGAGCGGGATTTATCCGAAGGGTGGCCTGCTGCTTCAGGTGCGGGCCCGGGTGAGGGGGATGTGGTCTATGGCTTTTTTCACGCTGCCCTGCTCCAGCAGCAGCGCCTTGACCTCGTCATAATCGCGCAGGCCGGTTTTCTCCATGACCATGCGCACACCACGGTCAACGAGCTTCTCATTGCTCAGCTGCATATTGACCATTTTGTTGTCCTCTACCCGCCCCAGTTGGATCATGACGGCGGTAGAGATCATGTTGAGCACCAGCTTCTGGGCCGTTCCGCTCTTCATGCGGGTGCTGCCCGTCACCACTTCGGGGCCTACCGGCACTACGATGGGGAAGTCTGCACAGGCGGTCACGGGGGCGCCGGGATTGCAGGTGATGCAGCCCGTGGTGATGCCCCGCTCCCTGCAGCCTTCCAGGGCGCCGATGACATAGGGCGTGGTTCCGCTGGCCGCGATGCCAATGACGACATCCTTGTCCGATATCTGCCAGTCCTCCAGGTCTTTCCACCCCTGCTCCTGGCTGTCCTCGGCAAACTCCACGGATTTGCGGATGGCCTCATCGCCGCCGGCGATCAAGCCCACCACCAGCCCGTGAGGCACCCCAAAGGTGGGTGGGCACTCCGACGCATCCACAATGCCCAGCCTTCCGCTGGTACCTGCACCGATATAAAATAGGCGGCCGCCGGCAAGCATCTTGTCGGCGATGGTGCTGACGAGCTGGGCGATCTGGGGGATGACCTTCTCCACGGCTTCGGGGACGGTCTTGT
>CBINPH010000211.1:0-6144 GCA_966252445.1 uncultured Chitinophagaceae bacterium
TGGAAGGATATGCGAAACACAGTTCTAAACGAAAGCATACATGATATTGATGGCTATTTTGCTTCCCGGCCTGTCTTTTTTACTGAGGGGTAAAATCCTCAGCGCGATATTGGCGTTCGTATTGCAGGTAATCGCCTGCCTGTTGTTTCTGGTTTTTGGGGCCGGATTTTTATTGTGGGGCATTTTGGCGGTTTGGGCCGTCGTTTCTTATAACAACGCCAAGGCACACCGCAGACACCGGCAGATCATGAAGCTGATGAAAAGCCGGTAGCCCGGCAGATGCAGAAAGCGCCGATAAATTCGACTGGGATCACGAGTCGGCAAATCCCGTCCGCCTAAAGCACGATGTTCTGTACCAATTCGCTCTTAAAGGGATGGTCGGTATTGTAATGCAGCCCCCTGCTTTCCTTCCTGAAGGAGGCGCCTTTCACGATAAGATACCCGACCGTAATCAGGTTGCGGACCTGGCAGAGCTGGGGAGAAGGGACGGTCCTCTCGTAAAGCTGCTCCGTTTCCTCATGCAGTATGTCTAGCCTGCGCATGGCCCTATGCAGTCTTTCGTCGCTGCGCACGATGCCTACATAGTCACTCATGACTTGCTGCAGTTCCTTTAGGCTCTGCGTGATAAGGATCATTTCCCGTGGCTCGGTGGTGCCTTCGGCATTCCAGTCGGGAATATTATCCGTAATGGACACCTGATCCACCTGCCGGCAGGCATCTTCATAACAGCGGTGGGCAAAGACCATAGCCTCCAGGAGAGAGTTGGATGCCAGCCGGTTGGCGCCATGCAGGCCCGTGGAGGCGCATTCGCCGCAGGCATACAGGCGCCGGATGGAGCTGCGGCCCCACTCATCCGTCTTGATGCCGCCGCAACTATAATGGGCTGCCGGGGCGACGGGGATCATGTCCTTCGCGACGTCGATGCCCAGGCTCGCACAACGCTCGAAGATGGTGGGGAAGTGTTCTTTAAAAGATTTCATGTTCATGTGCCGGCAGTCCAGGAAGACGTACTCCGTACCGGCCTTTTTCATTTCGCTGTCGATAGCGCGGGCGGCGATGTCGCGCGGCGCCAGGTCACGGCGCTCGTCGTAGCGCTCCATAAAGGCTTCGCCGTCGGCATTGCGGAGCACTGCTCCGTCACCGCGAACAGCCTCCGAAATCAGAAAAGACTGTCCACGGATCCCGGCCTGATAGAGGGCGGTGGGGTGGAACTGGATGAACTCCATATTTTCAATCCTTCCTTTGGCACGGTATACCATGGCGACGCCGTCACCCGTGGCGATAGAGGGATTGGTCGTGCTGCGGTATGCCTGCCCATTGCCGCCGGTCGCGAGCAGGGTGATGCGGGAGAGGATCTTTTCTATGCGGTTGCTGTGCTGGTTGAGGACATAGACCCCGAAACACTCAATGTTCTGGGTGGATTTGGTGACCAGGTATCCCAGGTGGTGCTGGGTAATCAGATCAAGAACGAAGCAATGGGTAATGACCTCTATATTCTCCTGTTGGAGGATTGCATGCAGCAGGGCACGTTCGATCTCGCCCCCTGTGGCATCCTTGTAATGAATGACGCGGTTCTCGGAATGAGCGCCTTCCCGCCCCAGCTTATATCCTCCGCCGGGGTTCTTGTCGAACTGGGCGCCCCACTCGATGATCTCGTTCACCCGCTCAGGCCCTTCCCGGACGACAATGTTCACGATGTCGGGATTGCAGAGCCCGTCGCCGGAGACAAGCGTATCCTCGATATGCTTTTCGAAGCTGTCATGCTCGAGGTCGTTGACGACCGCCACGCCCCCCTGGGCATATTTGGTGTTGGTCTCGTCCGCGACGGTCTTGGTCAGGACCATGACCTTCCTGTCGGGAAATCGCTGCGCCGCCTTCAGGGCATAGGTGAGCCCGGCGATGCCGGAGCCGATAACCAGAAAATCTGTCTGCATAGTGTCGTATTCCTGCGCAAAGGTAGCGCCGGGCGGCTTATCCAGGAAACGATATTCCCTAATGGGCACTATGCGGCCCCCGAAAAGGTCCTGCGCGGGTCGGAGCGCCCCCGGGAAATTTGACCCCCTGATCGCTAATTCGATGAAAATAGTATCTTCGATGGTTCATTTGTGTGCCTGTTCCAACCGTGAATCCATATGGTCATCCTCCGTTAAACGCACATATTCACTACTTTTGTCATCTATGAAGTCCCTACGAGCATTCGCGTTCACCTTACTGGCTATAGGAAGTTTCGGATATGCGCAGGCCCAGGAAACCTGGACGCTCCAGCGCTGCATTGAGTATGCCAACGAGCACAATATCCAGATCAAGCAACAGCTGTTGCAGACAAGGCTGAGCGAGCTCACCCTGCAGCAAAGCCGCCTGTCCCAGTTGCCCACCCTGAACGGGGGGATGAGCTATGGCCGGAGCTTCGGCCGCTCCATAGACCCTACCTCCAACCAGTTCGTCAGCACACAGTTCTCGAACGCCGGGGCCAACGTGAACCTGGGCCTGGACATCTTCAGCTGGTTCCAGAAACGCAACACCATCGCGGCCAACCGTTATTCCGCCAAGGCGGGCCATGCCATAGAACAGCGCCTGAAAAATGACATCTACCTCAATGTGGCCGCTGCCTACCTGCAGATCCTCGTGGCCGACGAGCAGCTGAAGGCCAGTGAAGGGCAGGTGAAGCTTACCACGGCCCAGCTGACCAATACCAGCCAGCGGGTGGATGCGGGGTCGCTCCCTGAGAGCAACCGCGCCGACCTGGTGGCCCAGCTGGCCAGGGACAGCGCCACACTCATCACGGCCAGAAACAACGTCACCACCGCCGTCCTGCAGATGAAGGCGCTGCTTAACCTGGACTTCGCCACCTCTTTTGTCGCCGCCAAGCCGGACATGGAAAAGATACCGATCCTGGACATCGCCACGCTGGAGCCGGAACAGATCTACCAGGAAGCGGTCAACAACCAGCCGCAGGTGCTGGCGGACTCCCTGCTGGTGCTGGCCGCACAGAAGCAGCTGGCGGCGACCAAGGGAGGACTCTATCCCAGCCTGGGGATAGGCGGCGGCCTGGGAACCAATTACTCGAGCACCTTTAGAAGCCCGACGGGCACGACGACCCTGCCTCCGGTGCAGGTAGGCTCCGTGACAGTAGGCAACACCGAATATCCGGTCTATTCTCTGCCCCAGACGGTGACCAACTATGGCAAGCCCTCCCTGGGCTCTCAGCTGAACAACAACCTCAACGAATCAGTGGGCATCCAGCTGAACATACCCATTTTCAACGGCTGGCAGACCCGCACCCAGGTGCGGCGCGCCAAGATTGACCTCGAAAACCAGCGCCTGATACAGGACCAGGACCTGCTGACCCTGCGCCAGAACATCTACCAGGCCTATGCCGACGCCCGTACGGCCATGGAGAACTACAACGCCGCCCAAAAGACACTGAAGGCCTCCGAGACCTCTTTCTATTATGCCGAACAACGCTACCAGCTCGGACTGATCAACTCCGTGGAGTACCTGACGACGCAGAACAACCTGTTCCAGGCGCAGACTGACCTGATCGCCAAACACTATGATTACATATTCAAAATGAAGGTGCTGGAGTTCTACCGGAACCTCAATGTGGCCTTATGATCCCTCACCCGTGTTAACTAACGACGTATATGAAAAGAAAGACGCTATATCTGATTGGTGGGCTGGTGCTGCTCCTGGTGGTGGTGTTGCTGGTGCTGAAAAGCAAGGGCATCATCGGCAAGAAGGAAGGTATCAAGGTCGCCGTGGAAAAAGTGACCTACCGCGATATCATCGAGACGGTGACCGCCAGCGGCAAGATCTTTCCGGAGATAGAGGTGAGCGTCAGCTCGGACGTATCGGGGGAGATCGTGGAACTGCCGGTGCTGGAAGGAGACTCCGTGACCAAGGGCCAGGTGATCGCCAAAATATATGGCGACATATACAACTCCATCCGTGAGCGGTCCGCCGCCTCGGTGAGCCAGGCCAAGGCCCAGCTGGCGAACGCCAAGGCCTCCCTGGGCGCTTTCAAAGCCACCCTGGACCAGCAGAAGGCCTCCCACGACCGCAACAAAAAGCTGTACGAGCTCAAGGTGATCTCCCGCCTGGAGTTCGAGCAATCGGAGAGCGCCTACCAGCAGGCCCTGGCCAATTACAATGCGGCCCAGCAGCAGATCAAAAGTGCGGAATTTGCCATGGCCGGCGCACAGGCCGACCTGTCCCAGGCCGTGGAGAACCTGCACAGGACCACCATCCTCGCACCCATGAGCGGCTATGTCACCTACCTGCCGGTGAAGCAGGGCGAAAGGGTCGTGGGTACGGCGCAGATGGCGGGCACGGAGATCATGCGCATAGCGGACATGGGCGTCATTGAAGTGCAGGTGGATGTGGGGGAGAACGACGTCCCGAAAGTGTTTGTCGGGGACACCTGTCTCATAGAGATCGACGCCTACACCAACCGCAAGTTCAAGGGCCTGGTCACCCAGGTGGCCAGCTCCAGCCAGGACATGGCTGCCGCGGCAGCGGCCAGCGGCGGCTCCTCGGCCAGCCAGGTGACGAACTATACGGTGCACATCCGCATCCTGACGGAATCCTACCAGGATCTGCTGGATCCGGAGCACCCCGAACACTTTCCCTTCCGTCCGGGAATGAGCGCCAATGTGGACATACAGACAAAGCACCATCTGCATGTACTGTCGGTACCCATCGCGGCGGTGACGACCAACACCGGCGGCGGGCAGGACAGCAGCCAGCACAGGAAGGGCCAGGCTCCGTCCGACAGCAGCCAGCTGGCTGCCGGACCGGAAGCGCCGGGGCAGGGTCGCCCCGGCGCCAAGGATGCCGCCCCGAAAGTGGTCGTCTATGTGCTGCAGGCAGACCAGACGGTCAAGGCCGTACCGGTGAAGACCGACATCCAGGACGACAACTTTATCGAAATCACTTCCGGGCTGAAAGAAGGCGAGTCGGTCGTGGCGGCGCCATATACCGCGATCTCCCAGCAGCTGAAGAATGGCAGCAAAGTGCACGTCGTCCCGACAACCGAACATTTCGGGGCAAAATAACGCCCGCAGCCGGGAGGGCCCTCACCCTCGCGGCCGCGCCGGACTCATTTTCCAAATACCCGCGTCATGCGTTCGAACAACCGTTACCGGGTGGGATTGATCGGCAGCGGGAGCTGGGCCACCGCCATTGCCAAGATCATGACCGACAATCATTTCCAGCTGCACTGGTGGCTGCGCTCCGGGGATGATGTCGCCGCCTTTAAAAAGCTGAAGCACAACCCCCGCTACCTGACCTCCCTGCGCTTCGACCTGCGCAAGATCCGTTTATCCGAAGACCTCCATGCCGTCATCGCCTCCTCCGACTGGGTGATCATCGCCATCCCGGCTGCATACCTGGAAGCCGCCCTGGGCGGCCTCCCGCCGGATCTGCTCCGCGACAAATACGTCGTCTCGGGAGTGAAGGGCATGTTGCCGGGCATCAACCTCCTGCTGAACGAGTACCTGGAACGGCAGGCCGGCCTGCGGCAAGAGCAGTATTTCTGCATTACGGGACCCTGTCATGCGGAAGAAGTGGCGGCCGAGAAGCTGTCCTACCTGACGATCAGCGGCAGGGAGGCGGAGACCGTCAAGCTGATCGCCCGCCGCTTCCGCACCCCTTACCTGCATACCACCGTCAACGACGACGTGCCCGGCGCCCAGTATGCGGCGGCGATGAAGAACATCTACGCCATAGGGGCTGGCATGGCCCGGGGCCTGGGCTATGGGGACAACTTCGCCTCGGTATGGGTGGCCAACGCCGCCCGGGAGATGGCGCTGTTCCTAGACCAGGTCTGTCCTCATCCGGGGCGCGACGCCTTCGGCAGCGCCTACCTGGGCGACCTGCTGGTGACCTGCTATTCCCAGTACAGCCGCAATCGCAGCTTCGGACAGATGATTGGCCAGGGATATTCCGTGCGCTCTGCGCAGCTGGAGCTGGGGATGGTCGCCGAGGGCTACCATGCAGCCCGCTGCCTGCACGAGCTCAGCATGGCGACATCGGCGCCCCTGCCCATGGCCGGCATCCTGTACCAGGTGCTCTGGGAGCAGCGGCCACCGGCAGAGGCCATGCGAAAACTGACGGCCCTGCTGCAATAAGTCCTGGGCAGCGGAG
>CBINPH010000212.1:0-6143 GCA_966252445.1 uncultured Chitinophagaceae bacterium
AGCCGGACACCTCCTTTACCGTGGTCAGCATCTCGCCGAAGATGTTTAACCTCTTCAGCAAGATCAACCTGGACACCGGCGACCCCGAAGCCCAGCAGGTGCTGGAAGTGGCCAAGAAGATCACCAGCCTGCGCATCCTCACCAAACCCATGGGCGCCGACGGGCAGCGGCTCTACCGGGAAGCCAGCCATTTTCTGTCGGCCCAGTATGAGGACCTGATGACGGTGCGCCACGAAGGCAATGACCTGCGCTTCATGATCAAGGAAGGCGCCAACGGCCATATCCGCGAGCTGATCATGCTCATCGGCGGCAGCCACGAATTCCTGGCCATGAGCCTGACCGGGGACATCGACCTCAACGAGATTTCGAAGATCGCCGGCAACATGAACATCGAAGGCTTCGACAAGCTCAAGGACGTCAACCAGAACATCGAAAAAGTCAAGCACAAGCCCTAATGCAGGGGCCGCCTTCCCTGCCGGCCCTGCCGGCGGGGAAAGGGCCGCCGGCGGACACCCACATCCAAATCACCCGTATGAAACGTTACGCAACCGGTTTCTTATCCTTTCTGGCGGCAGGGATGCTGCTGCTCAGCGCCTGCAGCCGCCACGGCGAGGACGAATGGGAAAGCTTCAAGCGCAAATATGCCAGCCATGGCACGACGATACGCCTGAACGGCCTGATGCGCACCGGCCTGCAGATCGCGGCCGCCGCGGAGGACGACCCCGAGACCCATGCCCTGATGGACATCCTGAAAAAAATGAAAGGGGTGGAGATCCACATCATTCCCGCCGCCTCGGCGCATTTCAGCGCGGGCGAGGTGAGCAGGCTTTCCGAGGTGCTCAACCACAGCCGCTACGAATCGCTGATCAACGTGCGCAAGGGGGATCAGATGGTCAACCTCTGGGCCCGCGGCGGGGAGAACGACTTCAGCGATCCCCTGGTGCTGGTGCACAGCGGCAGCGAAGTGGTGATGGTGGAAATGAAAGGCACCCTGACGGCGTCGGACCTGCAGACCCTGTCCCAGGCCGGCATGAAATACGTGCACTGAGCCCGGCGGCTCAGCGGACGATGACCTCGTCGATCAGGGCCTCGCCCAGCGCCTCGTTGAGGCGGCTTTTGATCTTTTCCTTGGAGTAGCTGAGCTCCTGTTTGAGGGGCGCGGCGGAGGTGGTGATGACCAGCCGGTGCTGGATGAGCCTGACCGACTCCGTATACCGCGAAATCGTCTTCCCCATTATTTTTTCCCAGAGCGCCTGCACCCGGTACTCGTTCATCTGGTGCCGGAAAGGACTGTGACGCAGGTAGGCTTTCAGGGCCTCTCCCAGGGAAACTTCGCTCATGCAGCGAAGATAGGGTTTTCCCCGCAGCTGTCCGCCGCCGCTTTCCATGCGGTTCCGGGGCAGTCTTGGCATGGTTTTGGGAAGCACTCAGCGGTTTTTTTTTACTCCAACGAAACACCAATCCATGAAAGCCAATCTGATAAGGGCCGGCCTCGGCGCCGGCGCCCTGCTGGCCCTGGTGGCAGCATGGTCCTGCGAGAAGACCGTGGACAATTCCATGGCCGAGCCGAAGAACTCGCACCTGGACCTGTACCTGACGGATGCTCCGGGGGCATACCAGGCCGTCTGGGTCAACCTGGAAAAAGTTATGGTGAACACCGGCGCCGACTCCAGCGGCGAGGACGGATGGACGGAAGTGCCCCTGCTTCGCCCCGGCCTGTACAACCTGCTGGATTTCCGCAACGGGGAAGACACCATCCTGGGGGCGGTAGACCTGCCCGCCGGGGAGATCTCCCAGCTGCGCCTGGTCCTGGGCGACGGGAACTACCTGGTGCTGGAGGACAGCAGCGAGGTGCCCCTGTCCACTCCTTCGGCCGAGGAATCCGGCCTGAAGCTGAACCTGCATGCCGAGCTGGAAGCCGGCATTCCCTATGCCCTGGTGCTTGATTTTGATGCCGCCCGCTCCGTCGTGAAGGCTGGCAACAGCGGCCAATACAACCTCAAACCCGTTATCCGCACCTTCGCCAAGGCCGCCGGCGGTGCCATGGAAGGCGTGGTGCTGCCGGATTCAGCCGGGGCCCATGTCCTGGCCATCACCGGCGCCGATACCCTGGGCGCCATCCCGGATGCCAGCGGCTATTACAAGTTCTGGGGCGTGCCTGCAGGCAGCTACAGCCTGCAGTTCCTGCCCGACAGCGCCAGCGGTTTTGTCGGCGACACCCTGGAGGGGATCAGCGTGGAGACGGGCGAGGTGACCCAGGTGGATACCGTCTGGCTCAGCCATTGATGGAGATGGCGCTCAGCCCGCGGCCGCTTCGTTCCCGTAGAGCTGGCTGCGGTGCCGCAGGGATGGCGAGGGCAGGAAAGCCCCGAGGCCATACTGGTCCCATTTTTCGTTCACTTTGCATATGGTGGCCTCGTCGGCTACGATGATGTTGGGCCAGTCCCGGCGGAAGCCGTCCAGGGCTGCCGTCTTCCGGCTGCCGTCCAGGCCCAGGCAGCGGTCTGCCCAGAAATGATCGCGGCGGGGATCCAGGTTGTTGCAAAAGCGCCAGAGCGCGCTTCCCGCGTCGCTGAGATCCACTTCCGGATCCAGGTACAGCACGATTTTCGTTCCCTGCAGT
Source organism: uncultured Chitinophagaceae bacterium (assembly GCA_966252445.1). Taxonomy (GTDB): domain Bacteria; phylum Bacteroidota; class Bacteroidia; order Chitinophagales; family Chitinophagaceae; genus CBINPH01. The sequence continues at coordinate 2,624 of CBINPH010000212.1, forward strand.
TCCCGGCCGGCGGCCAGGGCTTTGTGCAGCTCGCCCAGGTGGCCGGGCCGGTTCTTTTCCACGGCCAGCAGGAGCACGGGTATGCCCTCGGCCAGCAGCTCCGTGCGGAGGCTCCGGATCTCGGGGAAGGCCCTTCGCAGCCGCGCTTCATCCGGCGCCCCGCCGGGGGCCGCAGCCGGCCCGGGGCGGGCGGCGAGCTCCTCCGGCATCTTGCGGGTGCCGTCCAGGCACATCTTTCCGCCGAAGCCCAGCTGGGGGGCCGCATGGTCCAGCACGTCCATGGGTCCCTGGCTGAAATAGACATCGCAGACCGGGTCCAGGTGGTCCAGGACATAACGGGCCAGGGCCCGGTAATCCCCCATGGGGGCCTCCTCGTCGACGATTACCAGGATCTTGTTGAACATCATCTGCCCGGCGCCCCAGAGGGCGTTCATGACCTTCTGGGCCTGCCCGGGATAGTCTTTTTTGATCTGGACGATGACCAGGTTGTGGAAGACGCCTTCCACCGGCATGTCCATGTCGATCACCTCGGGAACCATGGTCATCCGCATGGGGGCCAGGAAGATGCGCTCCGTGGCCTTGCCGATCCAGGCATCCTCCTGGGGAGGGATGCCCACGATGGTGGAGGGGTAGACCGCGTCCCGCCGGTGGGTGATGGCCGTGACATGAAAGCGGGGATACCAGTCGGGCAGGGAGTAATACCCGGTGTGGTCTCCGAAGGGCCCTTCCCATACCGGCTCTTCGTCGGGGTCCACATAGCCTTCGATCACGAAGTCGGCGTCCGCCGGCACTTCCAGCGCCGGCTGGGTCAGGCAGCGCACCAGCTCCACGCGCTTGTGCCGCAGGAAGCCCGCCAGCATGTATTCATCCACCCCGTCGGGCAGGGGGGCCGTCGCGGCATAGGTATAGACGGGGTCGCCGCCCAGGCTAACGGCCACGGGCATACGCCTTTTCAGGCGGCGGTATTCGTTGAAGTGCCGGGCCGACACCTTGTGTTTGTGCCAGTGCATGCCGGTCATGTCCCCGGTGAACACCTGCATGCGGTACATGCCCACATTGCGTATGCCCGTGACCGGGTCTTTGGTGTGGATGACAGGCAGGGTGATGAAGGGGCCTCCGTCCAGGGGCCAGCATTGCATGACGGGCAGCCTCCGCAGGTCGGGTTCCGCGAGGACCACCTCCTGGCAGGCACCCCTGCCCCGCAGGACCCGGGGCATCCAGGAGGCGAACTGGCTGAGGGTGGGCAGCATGGCCAGCTTGTCCAGCAGATGCTCTTTCGGTTGGCTGAGGCGCTGGAAAAGGCCTTCGATGGCGGCGCCCACGTCGTCGAGCCGCGAGACGCCCAGGGCCAGGCACATGCGCCGCTCGCTGCCCAGGCTGTTGATGAGCAGGGGGAAATCATAGCCCGTGTTCTCGAAAAGCAGGGCCTTGCCGCCGCCGGGCGACTTGCTCACCCGGTCGGCGATCTCGGCGATCTCCAGCCGGGGGTCGGCAAAGGTCTTGATGCGGACCAGCTCGCCGGCGTCTTCCAGCACTTGTATGAAATGGCGGAGGTTTTTGTAGGCCATGAATCGGGTTTGCCCCAAAGGTAAGGCATCCGGCATGGGTATGCATGCCGCGTCTAGCGGTTGCCCGCCGGGGGACAGCGCAGCTGCCGCAGGGCATTGCCGAAGCGGCCGCCCAGGCCGCTGCCTTCGCCCAGGTTGAACGTGAGGGTGACACCGACAAAATAGTACCAGTCGTTGTACCCCGACCCCCGCCGGGTGCCTTCCGGAGGATAGGGATCGGCCTCATGTCCCGGCAGTTCTCTGGTGCGGAAGGCCAGGTCGACGGCCTTCTGTCCCCGCTCTTTGAGCAGGGTGGCTTCGTCGGCGTAGGTGCCGCTGACGTCGTCGAGGTAGCCCGAGAAGGTGGGGCGAATGCTGCCCTCTATGCCCAGGTTCACCAGGGGGCTCAGGGCCACTTTCAGGCCAACCCCGAAGGGCACGGCCACCTGGGTGAGGTTGTACGAGGAGCGGTCCGGGTATTCGGGCAGGCCCTGACCTTCAGTGCTCAGGGGCTGCAGGTAGTATTTGGCTCCGGCGGTATCCCGCGTATAGGGGTTGATGTGATACAGGGCTATGCCGGCAAAGACGTAGGGGGTAAAGGTTTTTTCGGCCAGGGTGAAGTCCATGATGTTGTACTCGGCGAGCAGGTGTATGTCCAGCAGGCTGGTCTGGAAGCTGAGGTTCCGGTCGCGGAGATACTGCTTGGCTGACAGGCTGTCGGCGCCCGACAGCTTCGAGAAATTGACGCCCAGGCGCAGGCTCAGGCGCTGGTAAATGGGTGTCCGGATGAGCAGGCCTATGGCCGGATGGGCCTGGCGGAAAGACAAGCGGGTGTCCTGCAGCTCACCGTAATAAGTGGCTGTTCCGGCGAATATGCCCACTTCCGGGGCCGTTTGCCCCCTGCTCAGCAGGGGAAGTCCGAGGAGCAGCAGGAAGGGAAGGCATCTTTTCAACGTGTATGGCATCATGAAGTAAACGAAGAAACGGGAAAAAAATTTTAACGCCATGCAGCAGCAAAAACCCTGCCCGGCTTCTGCAGCGCGGCGGCGCAGGGCTTTTCCCGTCGTCCGGCCAGGTGTCCGGGCCTAAAAAAAGGTGATCTGACACCTCCCTATGAACAAAGCCGAATTAGTCAGGAAGGTAAGTCAAACCACCTCAAGCATATGCGTCGCGGTCGCGCTCAGCAGTAGGTCTCGAACGCGTTGTCCAGGTTCTGGGCGATGAGCTCCGCCGGGCGCCCCTCGATATGGTGTCTTTCGATGAAATGCACCAGCTGCCCGTCCTTGAACAGGGCGATGGAGGGCGAAGAGGGCGGGTAAGGCAGCAAATGGCTGCGGAGCTGTTTGACCGCATCCAGGTCGTAGCCGGCAAAGCTGGTCGCCAGGCGATCCGGCTTCTTCTGGCTGTGCTGCAGGGCCAGCAATACCCCCGGGCGGGCCGTGCCGGCGGAGCAGCCGCAGACCGAATTGATCACCACCAGGGTGGTGCCGGGCTTGGCCAGGGTCTCTTCCACGGCGTCGGGCGTCAGCAGCTCCTCAAATCCCCGGTCGGTCAACTCTGACTTCATGGGGAGGACTAATTCTTCTGGATACATGGGAATTCCGTTTAAAATTTCAGCAAAGATACAGCATCAACAAGCAAATTAGACGAGTTGTTTATCCGGTATAGGAATATAATGACATTATGTCGCTATTTCTTCGATAAATATGACAGTTTGTCCTTGATTGCACCCAAAAAATGCCCGAATGGCCGCTTTTACGGAATGGTACTCTCTTTGTCCTGGGGCTGTCGTGCATCCAATTGTAAAAACATTTAAAAACCACGTATTATGAGAGCATTGATTCCCACAGGCCGTCCCGCCTTCGGAGGCCTGGTAGATGAACTGATCAACCATCCTTTCAGCCGCTGGTTTGACGACGAGATCCAGCGTGTCGCTGTCGCCCTGCCAGGTGAACTGGAAGGCGCCGCGTGGC
>CBINPH010000213.1:0-6132 GCA_966252445.1 uncultured Chitinophagaceae bacterium
GGGAATGCTTTGCTGAGAATTAAAGAGGCTGTTGGCTTTGTAAATGACTTCATTTTCTCATCGTAAGCCAAAGTATTTTCATTCCTCCCACGGGTGATCTAAGCATATAAATCATCATCCCAAAGATTGTTTTCCAGGGCATAATCATAGGCAGCTTTTCTCTCTAAGTATTCGGTTTCGTGGCGGGAGGCTCTTCCTGCTGTTCCTTTCTTGCTGCTTCAAGGCTTCTTTTAATGAAAGAGGCCGCTTCTTGCTCCCGGCTATGTATGTCATCGCTGCCCCGGAGTTCTTTGGATGGTAGTCGTTCAGGTATGTTATCTTCTTGTCCACATTGCGAATTTGTGGATTTTTCTTCATGAGTAGCCGTCTACTGCTATAGGGCATCTTCGGTATCCTGTTGCCTGCAGTGCTGTCAAACCCAAGAAGAGATATCGTGCTCATGCTGCATGTTACCCACACAACGATCGGAAATCATTCCCTTACCCTCATAGCCATGTCGGCTCTTGCAGCTACATCTATCCCGCCAAATGCATTTTTAGCATACAGAAAAACCTTGCCAGAATGAAATGCATTCATCAACCCCGGTATATTCAAAGCCACCTCAGTGATCGTGGCCTTTATTCGTCCACTGCATGCCTGATGAAATTCCGGGACACAGGCAGGAGGCCTACAGTGGCCGGCATTGGGGTTGGGAACCCGGGCCAGCAAGGCCCATAAACACCTGGGCCACATGTCACCATGCGGCCCAGGAAAACTTCCGGAAAACGCTGTTCATGGGGTGTCCATTACTGGGCAAACTTGGCCTGCGCGTCTGCGCTGTCCAGGGTGAGGGTGCCATTCTCCACATAACGGATTTGCAGGCTGTCATCCGGCGGCTTACCGAGGAGCAGGACGGTATAGACTTTTCTTTCTTCCAGGGAAATCGTCCGCTCTGCGGTCAGCGTCTGCCCGTTATGTATGCCAATAGTCACATCCCCGGACTTTACAGGAACGAAAGCCGCGATGTCCCCAAAATTCGAGGACTCGCTGATGGCCATGGTGTCGGCATCTTCCACGGTCACCTGCGCGGCGGCCGAGTCCACGACAGCATCTACATAGCGGATATAGGAGCGCCCTGGCTGTCCGGAAAGGCTGTCGAGGCCATCATCGACAATGAGGTTCTGATACATCCCGTCGGCACCGGTCACGAAAAGCGAATAATATTTCCCGGGCGTATAGGTATGGCTCGCCGTAGCGAATGTCTGCCCGTCGTCGGCATTATACGCCTCTGTAGAACGCTGGCCGGGATATATGGCCAGATACCCGCCCGTATAATTGGTATACGCCAAGGGTACGCCCATGGCGTTGCCCGACAACGCAATGCCGATCAGCGGCTTGTCCGGCGACAGGTTAAAAGCCATCAGGCCCGCAGCCTGAGGTCCCGTTTTGTCGTCATCTTTCGAACAAGACACCAGCCCAAAGGCCAGCCATAAGGCCCCCAGCATCAGGGGAACCATTTGCAGGTGTTTGCATACATGTTTCATAAGAGCTGTTTTTTTATAGAGTAATCATTGATAATCAGCCTTGTCGCAGGGAGGAAAGTGTGAGATGCCGCGGGGGCGTAAAACAAACCGTATCCTAAACGTCAAAAGATTATGCCAAAGTATGCACAACGAGCAGCCGCGCCCGCCGGAGCAGCGGGCCGGGGGCAGATCACCCGGTTTGGGGAAATACTTGCGCAGTGTCAGGCCAGTTCGATCTCCAGCTGCAAGCGGGTCTCTTCAAGATCCAGTTCGCGCTCGATCTTACGCAGGATCTCTTCACTGGCCCGGCCTTCACGATGGAGCTGTTCCAGGCTGCGGCGCTCCACGGCGATCACCTCGATCTGTAACCTGGTGAATTCATTGAAGATGTTGCGCGTGTTGGCGGGACCGGGCTCGCCTTCCAGGTAATGGGCGGGAAGCTCCGTACGCTGCAAGCGGTTGAATTTGATCTCGTACTTGTTCTTGATGTCGCGGAGGAGGTCGTCCCCCAGGGTGGAAAGATTTTCTTCGATATACTGGATGGTGCTGCTGACGACCGTCTGCCGTACGTCATATTCCTCAGCCACAATGGAATAGGGGGTGATCCGCAGGCGCCGCACCAGCCAGGGAAGGGGAAGGCCCAGCAAGAGCAGGGTGCTGAGGATCACGCAAAAGGTCAGAAAGATGATCAGGTTTCGCATCGGAAAGGCGTCGCCGCTATGTAAGGTCAGGGGCAGCGCCAGCGCAGCCGCCATCGAGACCACTCCCCGCATGCCGCTCCAGCTGATGACCACAAGGTTGCGGGGATCCAGCCGCTCCCTGTCGCGGAAGCGACGGCTCAGCAGCCTGGGCAGGTATGCCGCGGGCCAGACAAAGACAAACCGCACAAGCACCACGACCAGGCTGACCAATCCCCCATAGAAAAGAAGCTCTCCGGCGGAATATTGGCTGATACCCGCCATCACCCCCCGCAGCTGCAGTCCCAGCAGGATAAAGACCAGGCCATTCAGAATGAACACGACCACGTCCCAGACGGCATAGGCCATGATGCGGCTCTGGTTGGAAAAAATGGTCGCGGAATGGTAGGACAGGAACAAGCCGCAGGTCACGACGGCCAGCACGCCCGAAAACTGAAAATGCTCCGCGATAAGGTACGCCGCAAAAGCACTCAGGAAAGTAAGGGTGGCTTCGATCACCGGATCACAGATAAAACGTTTGTGAACCAGGTACATGGCATACCCAAGCCCCAGTCCTACGGCCACACCGCCCCCGACCACGGCAAAGAAACTCAGGCCCGCCTGCCACCAGATGAAATTCCCGGCCAGGATGGCTACTACCGCATATTTATAAATGATCAGGCTGCTCGCGTCATTGAAAAGGCTCTCCCCTTCCAATATGGCAATGACCCGGGGATGCAGCCCAAGGCCCCTAATAACGGACGTGGCTGCCACGGCGTCCGGCGGCGCAACGATGGCGCCCAGCAACAGCCCCAGGGACCAGCTCATGCCCGGGATCAGCAGATGCGCCACCAATCCTACCGCCGCAGCAGTAACCATGACAAGCCCAATGGCGGCAAAGGAAATGGGCAGCCTGTTGGCCTTGAAATGCTGCCAGCTGGTATTCCAGGCGGCACTGTACAGGAGTGGGGGAAGAAAGACCAGAAAGACGATGTCCGGACGAAGGCTGATGACGGGCAAACCCGGCACCAGGCTGATGAGCAGCCCGCAGACGACCAGCGCAATGGCAAACTGGAACTTGTACCGCCGGCTAAGGACGCTCAGGAAGGTGATCCCGAAAAGCAGTATGACGATCAGGCCGATATTTTCCATAGGGTTACCGTTGTTTCCATGAAGCCTGGCATGTCCTTTCAAAGGGCCGACAACCGCTTGAGGGACTGCAGGAGCATCTGGATATGACGCAGGTGCGTCCGGAAAGACAGCACCGCCAGCCGTATCCAATACTCTCCGGCTATGGTGGTGCCGGACAGAAAGACTTTACCTTCCGCCGCCAGGGCCTTCACCCATCCGGCGTTGTGCCTGTTGAGGGCATCCTGGTCTCCTTTCAAGCCCTGTGGCACGCTGCGGAACAGGACCACCGACAACTCCGGCGGTGGCCCCAGTTCCAGGCCCAACTTCCGGGCCTCGGCATAAAAATACCGCGCCAGGAGCATTTTTTCTTCCAGGGCGGCACGAAAGGGAGCCAGGCCATGCAGATGCAGGGCCATCCAGACACGCAGGCCCCGGAAATGCCTGGACAGTTCGGGCGAGATATCCGCGGGCGATGGCCCGCCCGCATCCAGGGCGTCATCCAAATAAGCAGCACTGTAGCCAAAACTCTGCTGCAGATGCTTCAGGTCCCTCACCAGGAGGGCACCCGTACCATACGGCAAAAAAAGACCTTTATGGGGGTCCATGACTACGGAATCGGCCATCCGGATGCCTTTCAGCCGGCGGCGGCCCTCCGCCGACAGGAGGAAGAAGCCTCCGTAGGCTGCATCTATATGGAACCAGAGCTTTTCTTTACTGGCCAGGCGTCCGAGCACATCCAGGGGATCCACAGCTCCGGCATCGGTACTTCCGGCGGAGGCTACCACCATCCAGGGCAACAATCCCTGGTCACGATCTGCTGCCACCATCCTGGCGAGCGCATCGGGCTGCATACGATAGCGGTCATCCATAGGGACCATGCGCCGCAGAGCCTGTCCCATGCCGGCAATGCGCAGCCCCTTATCCACGCAGTGATGGGTCTGCGCCGTGAGATAGACCACCGCCTTGGGAACACGCCGGGCTTCCATGCCCATGGCGTCCCGGGCAGCTACCACAGCAGCCAGGTTCGCCTGACTGCCCCCGGAAGCCAGGAAGCCACCGCTGCCCCGCGGGAACCCGACCAGCTGCGCCATCCACCGTATGAGACCATTTTCCATGGCGACAGCCCCGGGGGAGGCATAATGCACACTGGCGTAACGGTTGGTGACAGCAGCGAGGTAGTCTCCCAGGGCGGAAGCATACAGCCCGCCTCCGGGGATATACCCCATGTGCCCTCCCGATGCCGGATTGAGTCCCCGGTGGTCTACCTCCCTGTCCAGGATGCTGAGCAAAGCCTCCAAAGAACGTGGACCTTCTTGAGGCGGCTCGGCGACTGCCCCTTCGGGTGGACGGATACCCCAGCCCGGGGCCTTCCTGTCCTCATAGGCCGGCCGTCGCGACAGGGAAGTCAGAAATTCTTCGATGTAAGCATTCACGGAAGCGATCTCCCTTTTCCTGCGTACGGGCGAAGGCTCCAAAAGGCGGGCTTGCCGTTCTTTCTCCCTGATCTTGTCAAGCATGAGCCAAAGGTCTGAAAAATCGCAGAATGGAGGCTCAAACCATCCCTGCATCCTATCCTGAATGTCCAATAATCTGGCCTATGCTTCAGGAGAGTATTCACCCGCAAGGTTGTTAATGAAAATGACCCGGTTCCTCGTCGCGTTCTGGTCAGCAACCTTAACAACCCCTTTCGACCAACGAAACTGCGTAATATATATTTTTGTCGCCACGGCCTAACCTTTGAGGGAATACCATGTTCTCTACCCGTGCCATGCGCTGCCCACAGTACCGTGATGCGTCTTCGTTTGATGAGCTAAGCCTGGAAAAAAAGTACACCTCCATGAGACCGACTTTTCACCATGACAAATTGAAGGGGTGGTCCCATGGTACTAAGGGCAAGGAGCCTGTAGGTCTGTACCGCGCGGTAAATGGGGAATGCTGGTGATTTTACACCGAAGTACCTGGACAATCGTGGCATGCATCCATGCCTACGGCGATTGCACGCTATGGGCTTGTTACACAGTGCACATAGCACACTCCGAACAAACAGCTGCTGTGGAAACGGAACTCGGGAAAAATATTAGCCCTGCAGGCGTGTACTGCTTGCGCCTGCAGGGTTAAAAGTTGTATCAGGGCAAGGGCCTGATCCAGATATTGCGGTAGCTGACTTCATGATGGTGGTCCTGGAGCTTGATGGGCGCCGGACCATGCTTGATATAGTACGGATGACCAATGTACAGGGTCACGCCTTTGAGTACTGCATGGTTCTGGATGAGCACGCCATTGTGGAAGGCGGTGACACTGGCGGGGCTCTTGACCGTCCCATCGGCATTGAAGCGCGGGGCTACCCATACCACATCATAGGTCTGCCATTCCCCGGGAGGGCGGCAGGCATTGACCAATGGCGGGTATTGCTTATAGAGGCTGCCAGCCTGGCCATCCACATAGGTTGTACTTTGATACGAGTTGAGGATCTGCAGCTCATAGCCTGCATCACCTTTACCCAGCGAAGCCAGGAATAACCCGCTGTTGCCATGGTCCTGTCCTTTCTTACCCGGCTCCTTGGGCTCACGCCACTCAATATGGAGCTGGTAGTCCTGGAACTTCTGACGCGTCTGTATATTTCCGGTGCCGGGCTTGACGGTAAACGCACCGTCCGCTACCGTCCACTGTGCAGCCTGGGTGGTATCCTGCGCACTCACCCAGCCATCCAGGTTGTGGCCGTCGAAGAGCACGATGGCATCGGAAGGCGCATCTCCAGGGTTGCGGCCCGGTGTAACCACCGGGGGAACTGGCTCATAATATTCGGTTTGCTCCGGCTTCAT
>CBINPH010000214.1:0-6022 GCA_966252445.1 uncultured Chitinophagaceae bacterium
TGGCCGTACTCCTGCTGCAGATGGGCGCGGCCTTCGCCGGAAGCAAATTGCAGCACCGCCTTCAGGTCCTTGAGGTCCAGCAGGGGCAGCTTGTTGTCGTCGCAGAATTTGAACAGCATGGCCAGCAGCCCTTCCTGGGTGTCGTTGAGGTCCAGCATCCTGGCCAGCAGCACAGGGCCGAACTCGCTCACCGTGGCCCGCAGCCGCAGCCCGGGCTGGGCGCTCAGCGTCAGCAGCTCCACGGGGTAGCCCGAGGGCGTATAGTTCACGCCGATCAGCTGGCTGCGCTGCAGGATCTTTTCCCCGGCCTCCCCGGGCTGGGCGATGCCGCTCAGGTCGCCCTTGACGTCCATCAGCAGCACCGGCACCCCCGCCTCGCTCAGCCCCTCGGCGAGCAGCTGCAGGGTCTTGGTCTTCCCCGTGCCCGTGGCGCCTGCGATGAGGCCATGGCGGTTCATGGTGCTCAGGGGCAGCAGCACGTCGCAGCCCGGCACCACCTGTCCCTCGAACATCGCGCCGCCGATCTTAAAGGACGCCCCTTTGAAGGTATACCCTTCCCTGATCTTTTCCGGGAAAAGGCTTGCTTTTTCGGCCATAGAAAGATTTTGGGCCTGAAGGTAAAAAATTTCGGGAAGCAGGGCGCCACCGGGAGGCCGCTCAGCCTGAACCGCATCGAAAAAGGAAAATTTATTATCGTTTTACGATAAATTTTATTTGTTTATTAATAATTATCGCCTTAGCTTTGCCGCTCAATCTTATGGTATGCAATACATCGGAAAAAAATCTTTGTCTGGCGTCCTGCGCACGGTGGCCAGCATTGCCCTGGTCCTGGAAATAGCCCTGGCGGGGGTCATCGTGGTGGCGCTGCTGGTCACCATGTGTTTCCAGTCCTCCAGGACCTATACCTGGCCGGTCACCTTCGAGGCCCGGCAGTACGCCGGCATCAGCCCTGCCCATGCGGGTGTGGCGGAGGCCCAGCTCTCCTATTCGGAAGGGGTCCTGAAGTTCAGCGGCCGCAACGACTGGGGGCAGATGCTGCTCACCATCACCGGCGTCATCCTGGGCTTCGGCACGGTCATCTACATCACCATACAGCTGAAAAGGATCCTGGGGGCGTTCCGCCGGGCGGAGCCATTCAGTACCCCCAGCGCCCGGGCTATGGTCTGCATAGGAGCGGCCCTGGTGGCCTACCCCCTGCTGAAGCTCGGCTTCGACATCCTTTTTGCCCGCTACCTGAACAGCCGTTTCGAGGGGCTGCACTTCGGGCTGCAATTCCATCCCTTACCCATCTTTTGCGGGTTGCTGGTGCTGGTCGTCGCCTACATCTTCCGGCTGGGCCTGCAGCTGCAGGAGGAAAAGAACCTCACCATCTGATGCCCATCGTCGTCAACCTGGATGTCATGCTGGCCCGCCGCAAAATGTCGCTCACCGAGCTCAGCGAGCGCGTAGGGATCACCATAGCCAACCTGTCGGTCCTGAAGAGCGGCAAGGCACGCGCCATCCGCTTCAGCACCCTGGAAGAGATCTGCCGGGTGCTGGACTGCCAGCCGGGGGACCTGCTCGAATACCAGGCGGCGCCTGCGCCGGACGGCGGCGGGGCTTGATAGTGTAGGGCTTTCTGAGTACCTTTACCCGCTCAACACATCACACCCAATCGCTTATGTGGCAGCGCCTTGCCGGTTTTGTCCTGAAATACCGGGTCCCCTTGCTCATCGGTTTGCTGGCCGCCACCGTCTTTCTCGGATATGAAGCCTCCCGCATAGAGTTGTCCTACGACTTCATCAAGGCGATACCCGTCAACGACCCCAAGTACCGGCAATACCTGGACTTCCGCCGGGAGTTCGGCGAAGACGGCAACCTGCTGGTCATCGGGGTCCAGACCGACGATTTTTTCGAGAAATCCTTTTTCAGCGACTACTGGCGCCTTTCCGACAGCATCAGCCACATCCCCGGCGTGGAGAACGTCCTGGACATCCCCAGGGCCATGAACCTGGAGCGGGATGCCGGCACGCGGCGGCTGAAGGCCAGCCCGCTGTTCCCGGCGATGCCGGAAGAGCAGGCCCAGCTGGACAGCCTGCGCGACGTGTTTCTGTCCCTGCCATTCTACCGGGGGCTGCTCTACAACGCCGAGACCCATACCTACCTGATGGCGGTACGCATCGACAAGCGGGTGCTCAACTCGGCCGGGCGTGTAGGCGTGGTCAGCGCCATACAGGGGGCCGCCGACCAACTGGGACAGCGCCACCATACCGAAGTGCATTTCAGCGGGCTGCCGCTGATCCGCACCGAGATCGCCGAGAAGATCGCCCGGGAGATGAAGCTCTTTTTGGCCGTCTCCCTGCTGCTGACCGCCTTCATCCTCTACGGCTTCTTCCGCTCCCTCACGGCGGTAGCCCTCTCCATGATCGTCGTCGCCATCGGCGTGGTCTGGTCCGTGGCCACCATCGTGCTCCTGGGCTACAAGATCACCCTGCTTACCGGGCTGATCCCGCCCCTCATCGTCGTGATCGGCATCCCCAACTGCGTATATTTCCTGAACAAGTACCACAGCGAGTATGCCCTGCACGGCAACAAGATCAAGGCCCTGGTGCGCATGGTGCAGCGCATGGGCGTGGTGACCCTGTTCACCAACCTGGCTGCCGCCATCGGCTTCGGGGTGTTCTTCTTCACCAGCAGCGCCATCCTGAAAGAATTCGGCATCGTGGCCGGCCTCAACATCCTGCTGCTGTTCGGCATTTCCTTCATCTTCCTGCCGGCCGTGCTCAGCTTCCTGCCGGCGCCCCGCACGCGGCACACCAGCTACCTGGACAGCCGCCCCATCCGTTTCGTGCTGCAGCGCCTTGAGGGGCTGGCCTTCCGGTACCGGGAAGCCGTCTACATAGGCACCCTCGTTGTCGTCGTCCTGGCTCTTGTCGGCATCTGGCGGCTGAACACCGTCAGCTATATTGTCGACGACATTCCCCATTCGGGCCGGATCTACCGGGACCTGAAATTTTTCGAGACGCATTTCCACGGCGTCATGCCCCTCGAAATCCTTGTCGACACCAAGCACAAGCGCGGCGTGGCGGCCCTGGGCACCCTGCAGAAGATCGACGCCTTCAGCCGGGACATCGCGGCGCACCCCGAGTTCGCACGGCCGCTCTCCGTCGCCGAGGGCATCAAGTTCGCGCGCCAGGCCTATTACCTGGGCGACAGCAGCAATTACGGCATCCCCAACGCTTTCGACATCGCCTTCCTGGCGCCCTACCTGCGCAGCGACGCCGCCGGCAGCGGTCATTTTTCCGACCTGCTGTCTTCGTTCATGGACAGCAGCCGCCGCGTCGCCCGCATCAGCGTGAACATGGCCGACGTCGGCACCGCACGCCTCCCCGTCCTGCTGGACTCCCTGCGCGGCGACGCGGCCCGTGTCTTCGACAGCGCCCATTACCAGGTAACCTTCACCGGCACCAGCATCATCTTTCTGGAGGGCAGCCGCTTCATCATCCACGGGCTGCTGGACAGCATCCTGCTGGCCTTCCTGCTCATCCTGTTCTGCATGCTCTACCTGTTCCGCTCCTGGAAAATGCTGATCATCTCCCTGGTGCCCAACATCATCCCCCTGGTCGTCACCGCCGGGGTGATGGGCTGGGCGGGCGTCCCCCTCAAGCCTTCCACGGTGCTGGTCTTCAGCATCGCCCTGGGCATATCCATCGACGTGACCATCCGTTTCCTGGTCAACTTCCGCCAGGAGCTGCAATACCACCGCCACGACATCTCGGCGACCGTGCGCAGCACCATCCACCATACGGGGCTGAGCATCATCTTCACCGGGCTGATCCTTTTTGCGGGATTCATGATCTTCAGCTTCTCGGGTTTCGGGGGCACCCGGGCGCTGGGCTGGCTGACCTCCTTGACGCTGGTGCTGGCCATGGCCACCAACCTCACCATCCTGCCGGCCTTGTTGCTGTGGATGGAAAAAGCCCTGCTGCGCCGGGCCTCGGCCCGTGAGCCGCTATGGAGCGTCCTGGAGGAAGAAGAAGACATAGACCTGGAGAAGCTGGGCCTGACAGGCATCGCCCGCGAAGCTGAAAAACAACCCTGACGCATGTATACGCTGAAAGTCCTCCTGGCCAGCACCCGCGAGGGGCGCAAGGGCCCCGCCGTCGCCGACTGGTTTATGTCCCTGCTGCCGGCTTTCCCGGCCTTCGAGGCGGAACTGCTGGACCTGAAAGACATCAACCTGCCTTTTCTCGATGAGCCGGAGCATCCCCGGCTGCAGCACTACCGCCATGAGCATACCCGGCGCTGGAGCCGCATCATCGACAGCGCCGACGCCTTCGTCTTCGTGACCTGTGAATACAACCATGGCTACCCCGCCCCGCTGAAGAATGCACTGGACTTCGTCTACAAGGAATGGAACTACAAGCCGCTGGGCTTCGTCAGCTATGGCGGCATCGCCGGCGGCACCCGCGCGGTGCAAATGCTCAAGCCGGTGGTCACGGCCCAGAAGATGGTGCCCCTGGCCGAAGCCGTTCACATCCCTTTCTTCGAGAAACGCATCGACGGGCAGGGCCGTTTCCAATCGGATGAGACCCTGGACAAATCGGTCAAGATCATGATGGATGAGCTCCTCCGCTGGACGGAGGCCCTGAAGCCTATGCGGGGTTAGCGGTTTCTATTCGTCTTCCCGGTGGCGGAACAGCGGCGAGAGCAGCTGGTAGGAACGTATGCGGTCCGCGGGATCGTAGATATGGGTCGCCAGCATGATCTCATCCACGCCGGTATGATCCAGGAAGGCCTGCAGCTCCCGGCCGATCTCCCGGGGCGTCCCCACGAACGTATAACGCATCATCTGCCTGACGGCGGCTTCTTCATAGGGGGCCCAGAGCCCCTCCATGCTGTCCACCGGGGGCTGCAGCGGCTCCCGCCGGTCGCGGACGATGCCCAGCGCCAGCCGGTAAAAGGAGGTGGCCAGGCGCGCCGCCTCCTCCCCGCTCCCGGCGGCAATGGCGTTGACGCAGGCCATGGCGTAGGGCGCTGACAGCTGGTCCGAGGGCTCGAAGCCTTCCCGGTACAGGCGCAGCGCCGCTTCGAGCTGGGTGGGCGCAAAATGGCTGGCGAAGGCGAAGGGCAGCCCCAGCGCCGCCGCCAGCTGCGCGCTGTAGGTGCTGGATCCCAGCAGCCAGACCGGCACGCGGGAGCCCTCGCCGGGGATGGCACGCACCCGGGCGTCCGGCATGCGCGGCCCCAGGTACTGCCGCAGCTCCATCACATCCCTGGGAAAGTCATCCACGGAGCCCTGCAGGCGCCGCCGCAGCGCCATGGACGTCAGCTGGTCCGTACCGGGGGCCCGTCCCAGCCCCAGGTCAATGCGCCCGGGATACAGGGCGTCCAGGGTGCCGAACTGCTCGGCGATGATCAGGGGAGCATGGTTGGGCAGCATCACTCCGCCGGAGCCTACACGGATGTGGCGGGTGCCGCCGGCCACATAGCCGATCAGTACGGCCGTCGCCGAGCTGGCGATATGCGCCATGTTGTGGTGTTCGGCAAACCAGTGGCGCAGGTACCCCGCCGCTTCGACGGCGCGGGCCAGCGCGAGGCTCTGGCGCAGGGCGTCGCCCGGCGCTTTGCCGGCCGTCACGGGGGCCAGGTCGAGGACGCTGAAAGGGATGTCCCGGAGGCGTTTGCCGGAAGGTGCGGCGGGCGGTGGAGCGACCATAGGGTTTTTGCGGACAATAACAGGAGCCCAGGCAAAAAGTTCGGCTCTAGCCGGGCAGCTGCAGCTCGCTGAGCATGCGGTAGAGTCCGCCCTCGCGGGCCAGCAGCTCCTCGTGGGCACCCTCCTCGGCCACCCGCCCCTCACGCAGCACCAGTATCCTGTCGGCGCGGCGTATGGTGCTCAGGCGGTGGGCGATGACCACGGAGGTGCGGCCGCGGAGCAGGCGCTCCAGGGCGTCCTGCACCAGGCGCTCCGATGCCGAGTCCAGGGAGGAGGTGGCCTCGTCCAGGATCAGGATGCGGGGGTCATGGAGGAGGGCCCTCG
>CBINPH010000215.1:0-6002 GCA_966252445.1 uncultured Chitinophagaceae bacterium
AATTCCGGATAGAAATTTGCACCTATCGGTGAAATGCCCGCCGCGCCGGTCTCCAGGGACTCTACCGCGGTAGGGGTGTTGGCGTTAAATACCTGCAACGGAGAGCCCTGCACGGCGGCGACTTTGCTCCGTATGGCGTCCATGTCGCAGCTGGTGTCTTTGTGGTAAAAGAACCTCCCCGTCTGTCCAAGCCAGCGCATCTGCTCGGGGGACAGCAGCCGCTTGTAGGGGTCGGGGCATTCGTAGAGGCCGAGGGGGATGTTACCCGTCAGGGTCATGAGCTGCTCCGCGCGCCGCCGGAAGATGTCGTCGTCTTCCTCGATGTCGGCCAGCTGGTTGGTGATGACAATGACGGCGTCCACGCCGGTATCATACATGCGCTTGATGAATTCCGCTGCCCGTCTCATGTCATAGCTGAAGGTACCCGTGGCGACCACCGGGATGCGGGGTTTGGCGACCGACACCACGGTACGGGCTACCTCCAGGCGTTCTTCATCGGTCAGCTGGAACATCTCGCTGGACAGGCAGTTGGCGAAGAGCCCCTGGGCCCCCGTATCTAGATAAAATGCTGTCAGGGAGCGGAGCCCCTCGATGTCGACCCCGTTGTCTTCGCGGAAAGGCGTCAGCATGACGGGCCACAGGCCCCCGGGCAGCTGATTCTTGTGCGATGTATCCATAGTAGTTGTGGGTTTGTGCAGGAATATCCTCAGGGTTTGCCCCAGTCATTGTCCTGGGCATGGCTGCGGAGCCAGGCTCCCGTGGCAGACCAGAAAGCGATCTTTTGCCTTTGCCAGGTATAGGTCAGGGCGACCGTGTCCCCGTAATGGATGATGGCCGGATAGGAGAACTCGTCGTCTTTCTGGCCCTTCTCCACATCGAAACGCCGGGGCCAGGTCTTGCCGTTGTCTGTGGACAAGGCCAGGGACAGGGTGCCCCGAGATCCCCAGTTCTCATCGTCGGGATTGCAGGCCAGGACCAGCATGCCGTCCGGTAGTCGAACCACATCGATGGCGCTGTTCGGATTGGGAAGCGTCGTTGGGGTTACCGGCGACCAGGTCTTGCCGTAATCCCTGGAGTCTGTCCGGCAAATCATCCCCGCGCTGCTGCGCAGCAACGCATGGACCATGCCCGGCGCTGATTCCCAGAGCGTCGGCTGGATCACGCCCTTGCCCTTGATGAGGGTCCGGTCTATCTTCAGGTAGGGGGTCGCTACCCAGGTCCTGCCGCTGTCGGTGCTGCGGTCGAAGAAGACGTTCCAGGGGCCGTTTTCATTGGAGGCGCCGGCGAGCCAGTCGCCGTTGGACAGGACAATAGGTTTGTTCCGCACCGGTCCGCGGCCGCCATGGTCACCCGGGATGAGCTCTCTGGCCTCGGACCAGGTATTCCCGCCGTCCGGCGAGGTTTTCAGCCAGGTCTCCCACTGGGGGATCTCCTTGCCGACTTTAAAGAAAAGATATACAGGCTCCCCGGCCGCGCCCTCGAAAAGCACAGGATTCCAGTGGGGGGTATGGTTGACTTTGGCCACTTCCGTCGGTTCCGACCAGTGGCCCGGCGTTCCCCGCGTCAGCCATATGCCCACGTCGTCGTCTTTTTCCCGGGTGCCGCCGAACCAGGCGGCGATGAAAGAGCCATCGGCCAGGTGCAGCAGGGTGGAAGCGTGGCATTGGGGGAAGGGGTGGTCATCGCCGAACAGGAACCCCCGCCAGGGCAGGGTGTCGGCAGAAACGGCTTCCGCCGCGGCGGCCGGCGCCGAACGAGGTGTGGAGTGGCAGGCTCCCAGGGCCAATCCGGTGGCCAGGAGACATCGTGTTGCCGTATTGCGATACATATCCATAATGGTCTGTTTGGCATTCATCTATGACATCAGTTATCAATAACGTGTAGATACCTGGCCATCCAGTAGGCCAGCAGGTATTCAGCGCCGGTCAGTTCCGTTTTTCCGCCTTCGCCCCCGTCAAGATTGAATTCGTTCGCGTTGAAGCGATGGGTGGGCCGCTCGGCCGGTGACAGCAGTTCCCTTGTGTACTGTTGCCGGAAGTTGGCCGGAAGAAAAGTGAGGTCCTTGCGGCGGGAATTCACGACGTTCCAGCGCACCAGGTCCATGGGGAACTCCCGCAGATACCAAAGCGTGCCTTCCTGGTCGAAGGAGCCTTCGGTCCCCAGGGTGATCAGGTTCCATACGGGGTTCTTTTCCGGAGACTCTATTTCCCAGTGCTTGCGGATGGTGGTGGCATACTGCTGCTTCAGCGTATCGTCAAAAGCATAGCGATACAGCACCCAGTAGCTGAGGAAGGCCATTTCATCGTCCGAGTGGTTCCAGTGTCCGTTGCCCATGTCGTGACCTTTGTAAATATAGCCCGGCGTAGCCTGGAGACGGGCGGGATCGATGAGGATGTTCTGCAGGTAGCCATCGCGTTGCATGAGACGGCGGGCCTCGTCACGGTATAGCGTCTTTCCCGTTAAGGCGTAACCCAGCTGCAGACCGGCGATGATGGTGATGCTTCCCAGGCGCCGGTCGCCGATGGTCGGCGGATACCAGTTGATGTAATCCGGGTACCATCGCCCCCAGAGCGTGGGCTGGCCATCGCTGTCTTTCAGGGTATAGCCGTGTCGGATAATGTGCGTCAGAATGGTGTCGATGAAGGCGGCCACACGCTTCTTTTCTGCTGCGTTTTGGGCGACGAACTCATCCATGAGGGCAGCGATGAAGATGTAGCCGACGAATTCGTCGCTGCTGGTCGTACCCTTCCATTCCCACCCGCTGTCCTGGGAAGGGCGCCAGGCCTTCGGGTCGGAGACCTTAAAGCCCTTGCGCTCGAAAGTGCGGGAGGGAAAGCCATCCAGCGGGTTCACGCTCAGCAGGCGCTCATAGGCGGTAAAAGTTTCCCAGGCCTCTGTCCGCACCACAGGGTCATGGGTGACCTGGTAACGGAAAGCGAGGGCGCCGAGATAAAAGGCCGACCAGAGCCCGTCATTGTCGGTGTCGATCATCTCGGAGGTGGCCAGATCTCCGGGCGTTTTCATCCGGGTCTCTGCCAGCAGGCCATACCGGATATGGCGTTGGCGAATGTTTTTTTCAAAAGTCCTGGCCTTGCCCAGGTAGGTCTGTTTGCGGAAACGGATCTCGCTCAGGCCTCGTGGGGTCAGCAGAAAAATATCGCCTTGGCTGTTTGCGGCCAGGGAGAGTACCTCGTCATCGTTCAGCCATCGGCGTGAAGCGAAGTAACGACAGGCGCCTTCCCCATTCCGGCAATAGGCGCCCTGCGGCGTGGCGGCCCACACCACATCCTCCAGGGCCAGCAGGTCGCGGGTGTCCTGGACCGGCACCCTGGCTTGCAGGGAGACCGCGGTATCGCCGGTGGTCTGGTCCACGCCGTAATAACCAGCGTCTGTTCCCAAAAGGATGCGGGTGCCCTGGAAGGCCATTGCCCGCAGGTCATGGCCCGCATGCACCCTTTGCCATGCCCCTCCCTCCAGCCGGAAGACCCCATCCGCAAAGAGGGCGAAGAACTCGTTTCCATGGGCAGTGAGCTTCAGCAGGCGCCCCGGCGGCAGGGTGGTCTTCTGTACCCCGCCCCCGCGGTACAGCGCGGCGTCCTGCGCCCCCGCAACCAGGACGCCGCCGTCGGCAGCGACGGCGATATGGCGGTAATGGCCCTCGGGCAGCCGGGCGAAGGGCGTCCCGGCCTGGCTGTTGCTCAGCCAGGCATCTCCATACAGGTAATACAGGTCCCCTGTCTTTTCCTGTACCGCCACATCGACAGGGTTGCGGCCCGCCAGGGGACGATAACGCAGGTCCCTGGCCAGCCGGCCGTCCACCAGCCAGTAGAGCCCCTGGCTGCTCAGCACATGAACCACGTCATCGCCGTCCACCAGCACTTTGAGGAGCTGTGCGTCTTCCAGTTCCGCCGGCAACGGGTACTGCAGCGAGACCGGCTGCAGGAAGCCCGTGTCCGGCACCGTCACGGCCCTTCCGCGGCCCTGGATTCCGAGGACCAGGGCTGCCAACATCAGTATCGTATTCTTCCTCCGCATATGTCGTTCAGGGTTGTCGGGTGAGTTTATTCGGGTCAACGATGACGTATTTGATCGACTGGCCCTGGCCGGCCCCTTGCCAGGAGTAAGTCAGGTGCAGCCGGCCGTCAGCCGCCTGTATCATGGACGGGTCGGAATAGCTGCCCTTCCGTGAAGGATCATCTTCCAGGTGCATGCGCCAGGCCCATGTCTGGCCTTCGTCGTCGGAGAGGTAGAGGCTGAGGCGATACCTGCCGTCGTCTATATCGTTGCCCACAAATGCCCAGCGTCCGTCCGCCAGGGCGCATACTTCGACGCTGGCTGTGTTGGGTATACTGCTTTTGGTGGCCGGGCTCCAGGACATGCCCTGGTCGCGGGAGCGGCTGAGCTGCACCCTGGCCGGCGCGTCGCCATTGTCACGCATATACGCCACCAGCGTGCCGTCTTTTTTACGCACCAGGGCGGGCTGGACATTGCCCCGTCCGACGATGGGCAGGCTGGGCTGCCAGGTCTTCCCATCGTTGCGGGAGATGGCCACCAGGGACATATTGAATCCGTCGGAATACAGGGGGAGGAGGATCAGGCTATCCTCCAGCAGCAGGGGGTGGATCCTGGTCATCCAGCCGGTGCTGCGCTTGCCGGCATCCTCGGCCGCCTCGGCGATCATCCGGTCGTAGCGCGGGGCGTAAGCCGACCAGCCGGCGCCGGTGGAGGACAGGCTGCGCAGACCGCGGGCCACTTCTTCGGCAAAATGGTCGTCCGGTTTCAGGAGGATGTCGTCCTGCCATTGCCAGTGCGGCGCTTCGGGACCTGCATAATCCCGGCTGGTGCGCAGCCGGAGGATAGCGTTTTCCCAGCGGTTGGCCTGGACGGCGATCCATACCAGGTACAGCGTCTTGGCGTGGTTCAAAAAGAGAACAGGATTGCAGTCCGGGATACCGTACGTGTCGGCCAACACAAAAGGCTTGCTCCAGTGCCGCGTCCCTTTCTTCAGGCGGGCCCCCATGATGCGCACGTCATCGGCGGTACGCTCGCCGCTGCCCTGGAACCAGGCGACCAGGAGGTCGCCCCCCGGCAGCATGACGATGCTGCTGCCGTGGGTATGCTCCTGCTGGGGCGGGAATATCAGTGTGCTGTCCAGCACCGGGCTAGCCCCACGTGGCGCCTGAGCGGCCAGGGCCCCGGAGAACAAGCCAAGCATCAAGATCAACAGTCCTTTCTTCATGCGGTCATATTTTAGCGGAGGCCCCGTTGGTACAGGTACGCTATCAGCGCGGCTGGATGGTCCGTCTGGAGCCCGTCTGCTCCTGTGGCCAGGGCCCACGCCCAGCGTTCAGGGCCCTCATCGGCACCCTGAACGTCCAGCCAAACCTGCACGCCGCGCCGGTGCAGGGCCCGTACCACCTCCGCGTCGGCGGCATTGTCCACCACAGCGATGCGGCGTTGGCGGCAAAAGCTGTCGGCGGCTCCCGCGCCACTGCCCTCAGGCAGGCTGGCCATCAGCGGCATGGCGGGGGCGGCGGCCTGCCATGCGGCATACTGTTCTTCCTGGTTCAGGTATACCACGACCTGTTCCTCCATGCCTGCTTCGCGGATCAGGCGAAAGGCCGCCGCCGCGTCGGCGTCTTTGTCATCCAGGTAAATGTGGATGCGCCCCCGGCACAGCCGCAGGATGGATGAAAACTCCGGAATGTGGTATATCCCCGTATCTGCGCTGTCCGTCGGCTTCAGGGCCAGCCTGCTGAGCACGGCGACAGGCAGCTCGCTGACCGCGCCCGTGTCCCCCGTCATGCGGTCGACACGGGCGTCATGCAGGCTTACCAGCCTGCCTTCCCGGGTGCTGCGCAGATCTACTTCCACGTAGTCTGCCCCATCTTCAATAGCCTGCCGGTAGGCCTCCAGGGTGTTCTCGGGTACCGTCAGGTGATCGCCGCGGTGGGCGATGACCACCAGGTCGTGTCCCTGCCGCAACGCCGGCAACCCGGGTA
>CBINPH010000216.1:0-5994 GCA_966252445.1 uncultured Chitinophagaceae bacterium
GGCGGAGGCCAAGGCCCGGCTGGAAAGCATCACGCGCAGCTTCGGCTATCATTACGGCAACAAGAAAAAGGTCCGGGTAAACACGGTCTCCCAGTCACCCACGGTGACCACCGCCGGCAGCGGCGTACAGGGCTTCGACGCCTTCTACACCTACGCCGACAAGATGAGCCCCCTGGGCAACGCCAGCACCGAGGACTGCGCCAACTTCTGCGTTATGCTGTTCTCCGACTACAGCCGGATGGTCACCATGCAGAACCTCTTCCACGACGGGGGCTTCTCCAACACCGGGGTCAGCCAGGCCATCATCGAGGAGATGAGCCCCGCGCCGGAAGGCTGAGGATCCCTCCGCCGGCTGCATGACGGGGCCAAAAACACAAAATCCCGCCGAGCATGGCGGGACCCGTAACCAGGCAGGTGATCAGCCCTGGGTCAGTATTCGTCCTCGTTGAAAAAGAAATCCTCGCGGGAGGGGTAGTCCGGCCAGATGTCCTCGATCCCTTCGTACATCTCCCCTTCGTCGTCCAGCTCCTGGAGGTTCTCGACGACCTCGATCGGCGCCCCCGAACGGATGGCATAATCGATCAGTTCGTCCTTTGACGCCGGCCAGGGAGCGTCTTCCAGATAAGACGCAAGTTCCAAAGTCCAGAACATAACAACCGGGTTTAAAATTTCCGCAAAAGTAGAATTAAATTTGAAAAAAACAACTCCTGTCTGATTAACGGGGAAATACCGTTCTTTACGCCATGTTACGCGCCGAAAGACTCACCAAAAAGTATTCCAGCCTGGCGGTCCTGAAGGGGGTCGACCTGCGCGTGGACCAGGGGGAGATCGTCAGCATCGTCGGCTCCTCCGGCGCGGGCAAAAGCACCCTGCTGCATATACTTGGCACCCTGGACAGCCCGGACAGCGGGGAGGTATGGCTGCAGGACCGGCGCGTGTCCGAGCTAAAAGGCCGGAAGCTGTCCGAGTTCCGGAACCGCCACATCGGCTTTGTCTTCCAGTTTCACCACCTGCTCCCCGAGTTCACGGCCCTGGAGAATGTGAGCATCCCCGCCCTCATCGCCGGAGACCAGGACAAGGGCAGCGTCCGGCAGCGGGCGCTGCAGCTGCTGGATTCCCTGGGGCTGTCCAGCCGCGCAGATCATAAACCCGGCGCCATGTCGGGGGGGGAACAGCAGCGTGTAGCGGTGGCCCGTGCCCTCATCAACCGCCCCGATGTGGTGCTGGCCGACGAGCCGACGGGCAACCTCGATTCAGTGAATGCCCGGGAGCTGCATCAGCTCTTCTTCCGCCTGCGGGACGAGTTCGGACAGACCTTCGTGATCGTTACCCACAACGAGGAGCTGGCCGGGATCAG
Organism: uncultured Chitinophagaceae bacterium; assembly: GCA_966252445.1. GTDB lineage: Bacteria > Bacteroidota > Bacteroidia > Chitinophagales > Chitinophagaceae > CBINPH01. Next base: position 1,358 of record CBINPH010000216.1, read on the forward strand.
CGACCGGCAGTTGCTGATGAAGGACGGCCGCATGGTCGACGAGCTGCCCGGCGTCACCGGCGCCTGAGCAGGGCTCAGGGATGGCGGATGATCAGCTTGACAGTGGCCACCAGCCGCTCGTTCATGCGGGGATCCCGGAAGACCAGGAAATAGGCGGCGTCGGGCAGCTGCCCGAGATGCAGGGTGATCTCCCCGTCCACCGTATACCTGTACAACACCTGTCCCAGCGTATTGACCACCTGCAGGGCCACGGGATGGTTGACCCCCCGCACGCGCACATGCACCTCTCCCGGACTGGGATTGGGCCACACCTGGGTGCCTATGCCCCAGGGCACCTCCTGCACCGCCGTATAGGCGACACATCCTCCGGGGCTGACCAGCTTCAGGCGGTACGATGTCCAGCCGTCATACATGTTGTCGTCGGCATAATAATAATACAGCAGCCGGTCGCTGGAGCCGCCCACCGCCTGGGAGGGCACCGTGGCTATGGTGGTGAAGTCCTGCGCCGTGTCGCGGCGGCGTTCCAGCTCATAGTGGTCGACATTCCGCTCCCGGTTGGTGCGCCAGAAGAGCTGTACCCAGCGGTAGCTGTAGCGCTGGGCCACCCAGAGCCGGAAGTCGGCAAAGGGGCAGGCCACGGGCCCCATGGCTGCGCTGGTCACGCTGAACCAGTTGAGCGAGTCCAGCCCCTCGGGGAACAGCCGCTCATTCTGGTAGCTTTCCGGGCTGGGGGCGCCGGTGGTCAGCGTGGCGGGCGTGCGCAGCCCGCGGGGCGGGGCGGTATCCCAGACCTGGCGGGTGACATCATAGCGCGTGATGTAGCTGCTGTCGATGAGTGCGGCGAAGCCGCTGCCCTGATCACCGGATCCATACTGCAGGTAGAGGGTGTCGGCGCCGGCGCCGGCGGCGCCCTTCAGGTGCCAGGTCTTCTGCACGAAGTTTTCCACCGGCTGCCCGGACTGGCTCCGGGGATACAGCTGGTCGAACACCGTCGCCCCCCGGAGGCCCGCGGCCGTGTCCTTCAGCGCCATGGGCGTATAGCTGCCGGGGGCGGTGCCCAGCGGGAAGACCAGGCCGGCGCTGTCTCCCCGGCGGCGGTACAGGTACCCGCCGCTCAGGCCGGGGCCGGTCACCACGAAGCCTTCGGCGGAGTAGCCCGTGACCAGGCTGTCGGCCAGGGCATTCCAGCCCTGCAGGTAGAGGTACCCCTTCCCGAAATGCAGGTTGCCCCGGATGCGGAGGTCCTGCAGGTCCTCCAGCCAGACCCCCGCGGCATTCTCTATGGACAGGTTGGGAAAGGAGGCGCCCAGCCCTTCGTTGAAGCGGTAACCTCCCGCCAGCGACTGCCGGCCCTTGCCCAGGAAGCGGAACATGCCGCCGGGGCTTCCCGGCAGCAGGGCCTGTCCGGCGTTCACCCAGCGGGAGCCGAAGAAGTTGACCGTCGCCCCTGCCGCCGATCCGAAGCTGCCGTTGTTGAGCAGGTCCCCGAATACCGACACCGTATCCCGCTCATAGGCGAACACGGAGGCCCCGGGCGGCACAAACACCGCCTGCCCCCGGCCGGGACAGCAGCCGAGGGAACACAAAAGCGCGATAAGCAGGCGTCGGGTCATGCCAGGCTATGCCATAAAATATTCCAGTATACTGCCGGCCCTAGGGCCGTTCACAGGGGACATCCATGATCAGGATATGTTCCCTGACCTCCGGCGCCATGTCCAGCTCATCGGGATCCCCGATCATCAGGTTCACGGACCGACCCAGGAGAGCCTCCAGGAACTCCACCAGGGATATGTAGTTGCGCAGGTTCCGCTTGCCGGCTTCCAGCTCGGCGATCAAATCTATATAGCCGCATTGGGTGGGCACCCTGCCGCAGGGCTTTTGACTGAAGGCCAGCCGCCGCACCCCCAGGCCGGACAGGCGCTCCCCTTCCTCGTTGAACATGCTTAGGATCTCGGCTCCATCCAAAGGCTCATGCATAAACTTTCTTCAAATTATTTTTTTGTCTGCACAACAGCCTCCTTTGGACTGCTGCACCGTGGTGAAATAATGGTATTGTTATAGCTCATCCCGGTCAGCGTATGATGGTGAAATAGTAGTCCATTTCCAATGGGTCAATGGCAGCGGCGGGAATATTTGTGAACCCCGTTAATACATGTACATTCAATAGCCCTAACAAAGCTAAATTCAAAACGTCCTCATCGAAAGTGTATGTCGTCTCATTGTTGTTCATGAACCGTACCGTCACATGGCCGTTGCTGCTGACCCGGGCATAGCCTATGGAACAGTTGGCGGGCAGGTCCTGGGCGGGGCTCACCATGACCGTGGCCCCGGGGGTTGCCCCCGGCACCGCAAAGTCCACGTCCAGGTATCCGCTGCCGGGTACCGACCCTACGTCCATGGGAACCGTATCGCGAAGCACCGAGACCAGGGGCGTCCCCGACGTGCCGATCTGCGTGGTGCCGGAGACGGCTACGTTGCCCGCAAAGCTCTTGTTGCCCGCGAAGCTCTGGGCGCCGGTATTGACCAGGCCCCGGGCGCTGCCCGAGGCATCGGGAAGGTGGAAGGTATGTGTGCCGGCGACGGCGTCCTTGTCGATCCGGAAGTCGTCGCCGTCGCTGGCCGCAATAAAGGTCTGGTCGGGGACGCTGACGCCGTCCAGGCTCTGTATACCGGTGGGGGCTATACGCACGATCTGCCCGTCCACGTCTACGCCTATGGGGGCGCCGGTCTCCGGCGCTGTGGCCGAGGTCACGTTGGACAGCAGCAGGCCGGACTCGCCGGCGGGCCCGGTGATCTCCAGGGTGGCGCGGGGAGCGTTGTTGCCGATGCCCAGCCGCTGATGGGTCTGGTCCCAGTAAAAATGGGTGTTGTCCTCGGCCAGCAGGTGGTCCCCGCCGTCGGCGATGTACAGCACCGAACCGGGAGAGAGGGCCGTGACGCCGGGGGCGCTGCCGAATACCTTGGTGCCGCTCCAGCGCTGATAACCGGTGCTGACGAAGCCGCGGTAGTCATCACTGGCGTCGGGCAGGAACAGGAAGTGCCGGCCCTGCGTGCTGTCGACCCAGTGGGGTTCCATATACCCGCCGGCGGTAGAGCCCGTCAGCAGGGTCTGCGCCGTGCTGCTGTCGCCGTTGAGGGTGCGGATGCCCAGCTCGGCCGCCTGCACCAGGCGGCGCCAGGCACCGCCGGCCAGCAGGTAGATGCTGCTGTCGGCAGGCTGGAAAACGATCATCCCGTTGGCGGAGTCCCGCAGGGCCGGCCCCAGCTGGTCGAGGACCAGGTTGACGGCGGCGGTGTCCACCCGGGTCAGGCGGAGGCCCTGGTTGAAGCTCTCCAGCTCCAGCACCGAGGCCTTGCCGATCTCGGCAGGACGGTTGCCCAGCTTCAGCTGCTGGCCCCGGACCATGCCCGGCAGGAAAGCCGGCAGGAGAAGCAGCAGGCAGCGCAGCAGGGTGCTCAGCATGGGTGTGGGTCTGGACATGACGGTGACAGGCTTGGGCCGGAAAGGGTGCAGGGGACGGAGCGCCACGCTCCGCCCCCCGCTGTCCCGGCGGTGGATGTCAATGGCCTACAATGGACCAATGGGTGCCATCCATGGCCTGCAGGGTGACCGAAGTCCAGTTGTTGTTGATGTCCATCTGGGTATTCCCTTCGATGTTCCCGGTGGAGCTGCTGATGCGCACCACCACACCGAGCTGGGCATCGTTCTGCTGCCCGATCTTCTTGATCGTATATATGCGTCCCTGCACCGGCGTGGGCAGCTTCACGGGCACATAGGTGGGGTTGGCCAGGTCTCCCGTCATGGATTCCGCATCCACGATGACGGTGCGCACCGTGTCGTTGCCGGCCACGGTCATGTCATAACCGGCCGTCGTCGATACGGTGACGATGGACATGCCCACATTGCCGCGCACGTCCAGGGTGGAGGCAGGCTGCTGGGTGGAGCCCACGGCCATGGAGTCCCTGAAAGACTTGGCCCCGGCAAAAGACTGGGCCGTGCTGTCCACCAGCCCATTGCGGGCGGCGCCGCTGACACCGCTGGCATAGGGCACATTGAAGATCAGGGTCTGCGGCGTGGAGGTGCTGTCGATGGCGAAGTCGGCGCTGTCGCGGGCCACGCCCAGGTATACATGGGGGCCGCCGACGCCGGCGAGGGTCCGGATGCCGAGGGCATCGGCCGAGGTCTTCCGGACGATATGGTCGGGACCCAGCACCAGCACGGAGTCGTTGACGCCCAGCGCATCCCGGACCATGTTGAGCCGCAGGCTGTCATTGAGCACCGCCGCCCGGCCGATCACGACGCTGTCCAGCAGGACCCGCAGGCCCCCGGCTGCTGCAGACAGCGAGTCGGCCACGGTGAGGGCCTTGCCGAAGTCCGCATTGCCGCCGACATGCAGGCTGTCCACCACCTGCACGGCGCCGCTGCCGGAGATGATCAGGGCGGGGCTGCCGTTGGTGCCTATGCGCAGGCCGGTGGCGTCGTTGGTGCCGAGGAGATAGTTGGCGGAGTCCCCGGCGTAGTCGTGACCGAGTTGCCCACCGTCGCGGCCCTGTTGACGCCGCTCGCCGACGTCGACGACCGCGGGGTGTTCTTCGAAGACACGTTCGTCAGCTGGCGAGACCACCTCAATCACGGC
>CBINPH010000217.1:0-5958 GCA_966252445.1 uncultured Chitinophagaceae bacterium
GGCGCCTGCAAGCATAGTTCCCGGCAAGATGGCAAAGGCTTTCAGCCGGAAGATTTTTACAACGCGTTTCCCCAACTGTCGCTTCCCTATAGCTACGACGACGATTCCCTGCGCAGGCAGACGGACGATTCATTGGCCCTGGATACCGCTGTGGTGCATGCGTTTGTCGCCGACTCGATTTGGGATTTGAGCGCCTCACAGCGGAAGGCTACCCGGTTTTTCCCGCTGGGCAGGCTGGATCTGGAAGGACAGCGCCTGCTTCTCATCAAAACCCGGCGTGGGCATACCCATCAAGTCTTTGCCCTGGTCTACGGCGCGGCAGACACCTTGCTTTCGCATAAGGAAGTAGCCGCCGCGGCAAATACCCAGCGCGGAGCCCTTACCTTCCGGGTCGATACCCGTCATCTGCTCACCGTACGCGAACGGAAGGTCCTGGCGAATGGTCATGTCATTACCCGGGAATGGGTATATGGCGTTGCCCCCGACGGTAGCTTGTCCCTGATCCTGACAAATTCCAGCGAGCCGGCAGGGGACTTGACTGATAATCCTATCGATACCTTGCCCGGAAAAGGAAAGTATTCGGGGGATTACCGGTCCGGCAAAGAAGGCCTCGTATCTATACGTGACGGCCGGGAGCCCGGCACCTTCCTGTTTTACATCCACCTCAGCCGGAACAACGGCGATTGTACCGGCGAAGTGAGCGGCACTGGTAAAATGACCGGTAAGACCGTGGGAGAGTTCCACGATGGTAGCGGTCCTTGCGGCCTCCGCTTCGGCTTTTCTTCCCGGGCCGTCACGCTGAAGGAAATCGGTGGATGCGGGGCGTATCGGGGGATCAGCTGCTATTTTGAGGGTACCTATACCCGCCAAAAAAACACGGCCAGTCCCTAATCTTCGGAGTGACCCGACAGCCCCTCGGAGAGCAGTTGCAGGAACCGCTCACGGGAGATGAGTTCGGCTCCCAGGGAGGCCAGGTGACCGGTGTATACCTGGCAGTCTATAAGACCCACCCCCTCCCGCCGCAGGACTTCTACATAGCTGATAAAGGCTGCTTTAGAGGCGTTGCTTACCCTGGAAAACATGGATTCCCCAAAAAAAACCTTTCCCATGCGGACGCCGTAGAGACCGCCCACCAGCTGCTCTTCCTTCCAGGCTTCCACGCTGATGGCGAGCCCGCGTCTGTGCAGGGCATCGTAGGCATCTATCATCGCGGCGTTGATCCAGCTACCTTGACTGCCCTGGCGAGGGGCATCCCGGCAAGCCTTCATCACCTCGGTAAAACAATGGTTGATGGTCACCCGGAACGTTTGCCGCCGCAGGACCTGCCGCATGCTCTTCGACACCAAAAGCTTCTCGGGGAAAAGGACACAGCGGGGATCGGGGGACCACCAGAGGATGGGTGGCTCGTTGAACCAAGGGAAGATGCCAGAGCGGTAGGCCAGCAAAAGGCGGGGTAGCGACAAATCGCCGCCGATGGCCAGCAGCCCCTCGGCAGAAGCCTGATCCACAGGAGGAAACCAGCAGGTGTCGTGCAGCAGGGTAGGCCTCATGCAGGAAAGTTCGGGCATCCGCGCCAATTAGGCATCGACCGTCTCTTCCAGGGTCGCGGTAATGCCCCGGTCCAGCAAGGCATCACATTTGGGACGCAATTCCTGATAATCCCCCTGCAGCACGGCATATTTGCCGTTGAAATGGATGATCAGGGCGCACTGTTCAGCCTGCTCGGCCGTATGGCCGCAAATTTCGATCAGGGACTTGATGACCCAATCGAAAGTATTGACTTCATCGTTCCAGACGATCAGCTGAAAAGGAACGACATCCTCAGTCATCACGTCCACGTGATCTTCAGATTGCTCTGACGGCGTATTATGCATCCGGAAAGTGCCAGGATCAGCTGTCATGGGTATCCTGTTTGCTACAAAAATACAAAAATCCGCTTTGTAGTCCGGGGTTGAGCCGCGCCCCGGCATTTTTTACTCCGACCACCCAAAGTGTTGGTCAAATGATGCAATTCCTGTATTATTGTCGCCACCCCATATCCTGTTGCGGTATTTTTCGACAGCTGGACCGCTCCTCCGGGAAAGCGTGCGGTGGAAAGCCATTAAAGGTCAAATAAAAGGATTGTATGCCGGTTATCCTGTGGGAACAGCAACTACTTGCCATTCACCTGAGCCTTCCCCTGAAGGACCCGGTGCTGATTTTTTCAGTCGTATTATCCATCATCCTCCTGGCGCCCATTATCCTTCGCAAGTTTCGCATTCCCAGCATCATCGGCTTAATCATCGCCGGGGTGGCCGTTGGGCCCTATGGTTTTCACGTACTCAGCTATGACAGCAGTATAGAGCTGTTCGGCATGGTGGGTTTGCTGTATATCATGTTCCTGGCCGGGCTGGACCTCGAAATGAACGAGTTCCTGAAGAATAGGAGTCGCAGCCTCATCTTCGGGCTCCTGACCTTCTCCCTGCCGTTTGGCATGGGCGTGCCGGTTTGTCATTATTTTCTGGGCTACGGCTGGATACCATCCATGCTTATTGCGAGCACTTTTGCCACCCACACCCTCGTAGCCTATCCCATTGCCAGCCGACTCGGTATCACAAAGAACTCGATCGTCACCATTGGGGTAGGCGGAACCATTATCACCGATACGCTCGTGCTTCTTATTCTGGCCGTGATCACCGGTGCTGCCAAAGGAGAGCTCGGACAGGCGTTTTGGTGGAGATTGGGTATCTCCATCACGCTTTTTATCCTGGCTGTTTTTCTGCTATTCCCGCTGATGGGCAAATGGTTTTTTAAAAACATTAAAGGGGACAGCACTTCGGAATATATTTTTGTTTTAGCGATGGTGTTCCTGGCGGGTTTAATGGCTGAGGTGGCGGGAATGGAAGCCATTATCGGCGCTTTTATGGCAGGACTGGCCTTAAACCGGTTGATTCCCCATACTTCCCCACTCATGAACCGAATCGAATTCGTGGGGAACGCTTTGTTTATTCCTTTCTTTCTTTTGAGTGTGGGGATGCGGGTCAACCTCAGGGTGTTTACCCATGGCGAGGCCGTATTGATCGTGGCGGGTACCGTTCTGATCCTCGCCTTCTTCAGCAAATGGCTGGCAGCATGGATCACGCAGAAAATCTACCGGTATTCGGCGGTTCACCGAAGCCTGCTTTTTGGCCTGACCAGCGCCAGGGCCGCAGCCACCTTGGCTGTCATCCTGGTGGGGTTTAATATGGGGATCGTCAACGAGAGTATACTAAACAGTACGGTTATCCTCATTTTAATCACCTGCCTGGTCTCTTCTTTCATCACCGAGAACGCCGGCCGTAAGTTGGCGATTGCCGAAAGTGAAAGCGTACCGGAACTGGACCCCGGACGAGAAATATTGCTGGTGCCCATCTTTAACCCGCAAACCATCGAGCAACTGATGGATTTTTCCATCATGCTTAAAGATGCCAAGCAGAAGCAACCCATCTATGCATTAACTGTGGTAAAGGACGACAGTGAGGCAGGAGAAAAGATCCAGGTGAGCAAGAAAATGCTGGAAAAGGCCATTAAGCATGCGGCCAATACGGATAGCATAGTGCAAATCATCACCCGGGTAGATCTTAGCGTCGTCAGTGGCATCACCCGGGCGGCGAAGGAAATTTCTGCCACAGACCTGATTATGGGATGGAGCCACAGGATCAGCACGACAGACCGCCTGTTCGGCACCAAGATCGGGAGCCTGCTGGAGAACGTTTGGCAAACCATTTATGTATGCCATTTTGTTCATCCCCTGAATACGGCTCGCAAAACGGTCCTGGTCCTGCCTCCCCATGCAGAATACGAGACAGGCTTTGCGCATTTGGTCCATAAGATCCACAGCCTGACGCGTGAGACCGGAACGAATATCGACCTCTATTGTACCACCAAAACCAAGCTCGTATTCGAAGCAGAAATCCAAAAGATAAAATCAGCCGTCAAAATCCGGCATAAGATCTTTGAACATCCCGAGCGGCTATTGACCATCACCAGGGACCTTAGCCGGGATGACCTCTTGATCGCGGTCAGTGCACGAAAGGGTACTGTTTCTTATGAGCCTTTTCTGGAAAACCTTCCTCCAAAGATGAATAAACATTTCAAAGATCATAATTTTATCCTGCTGTATCCCGAACAGCTTACCATGGAGGGCTTCCACCCCCCCGATATTACCCTGGCACCCATTCAAGAGCAACTGGAAAATTTGACGAAGCTGGGCCGGGCGGTAAAAAAGATATTTATGACGCCGCGTAAAGATCAGCATGTCCAGAACGAGCCGCAGGAAGATGATATGGCTGACCTGGAGTTTGACGAGCCTGAAGAAGGCCATGATAGTGATCCCCAGCATCCCCATGCCTCATGACAAATACCCCCCGATGATCATGTATACTTGCAGAAAGGGACTTTGGACCGCCATGGTCCTGATGGCGTCCTGGATACCCCTCCAGGCCCAGCAAACTGGCACACCGGATCCCCGCATCGCTCCCCGGCTGCTCGGACCCGGTTGGACTGCCCATTGGATTACCTGCCCGGGGGCGCCGGTCCGCGATTACGGCGTCTATCATTTCCGGAAGACCTTCACCCTGGCTGCCCGTCCGGATTCTTTCATCATCCATGTGTCCGCCGATAACCGCTATGTCCTGTACGTGAACGGTGAACGGGTAGGCAGGGGCCCGGCCCGGGGAGACTTGTACAATTGGAATTATGAGACCTATGATATTGCCGGCCATTTGCGCGCTGGGACCAACACGGTGGCGGCGCTGGTGTGGAATATGGGCATCTATGCGCCGGTCGCACAGATTTCCTATCAAACGGGCTTTCTCGTCCAGGGTAATGGCCACAGCGAAGAGGTCGTCAATACCAATGGCAGCTGGAAAGCGTTTCATGACTCGGCTTATCAGCCCTGTGCCACGGATATGGGCAGGGTACTGCACAGCTATATGGTCGTGGGGCCAGGTGATGAGGTCCAGGGTTCCCGTTATCCCTGGGGGTGGGAGCAGCCCGGCTTTGCCGACAGTGCCTGGCCTGCAGCGGTAACCGTAGGTACCCTTACGGTGCCGGCTGGTTACGGGACCGACAATCGCTGGACGCTCAGCCCGAGGACTATTCCGCCCATGGAAGAGAGGCGTCAGCGCATGGAAGCGGTGCGACGAGCCCAAGGGGCGGGCCCGGATGCAGGATTCCTCAAGGGGACAGCCCCGTTCCGGGTACCAGCTCATTCCACGGCGCGGCTGCTGATCGACCAATCCTTTGAGACCTTGGCCTACCCCGTACTGACGCTGAGCGGTGGAAAAGGCGCTGTTGTTCGCCTGACATACGCAGAAGCCCTCTTTGACTCCTCCGGGCAAAAAGGCAACAGGAACGAGATCAAAGGAAAGCAGATGCGTGGGCTATACGATATTTTTTATCCCGACGGCGGCCAAGGCCGCCAGTTCAGCCCTCTGTGGGTGCGCACCTACAGATATCTGCAACTCGACATCCAGACGGAGGATCAGCCCCTGGTCGTCAACGACCTGTATGGACTCTCTACAGGATATCCGTTTGAGCATACAGCCGCGTTTGCCAGCAATGACAGCAGCCTGCAGGAAATATGGAACACCGGCTGGCGCACTGCCCGCCTCTGTGCGGGGGAAACATATTTTGACTGTCCCTACTATGAACAGTTGCAATATGAGGGGGACACCCGCATCCAATCGCTCATTTCCCTGTACAACACCGGTGACGACCGTCTCATGCGCAAGGCCATCCATGATTTTTTCAACTCCCGCGTTCCGGAAGGCCTGACCCAGGGGCGGTTTCCCAGCAACCGCCTGCAGGTGATCCCGCCCTTTTACCTTTTCTGGGTATCCATGCTATATGATTATTACCTCCTGCGCCCGGATACGGCCTTCATGGAGCCTTTTCTGGACGGTGCCGCCACCGTGCTGAAGTGGTATGAACGCCGTG
>CBINPH010000218.1:0-5956 GCA_966252445.1 uncultured Chitinophagaceae bacterium
CACGTACAGGTGCAGGTCGATGGCAAGCAGGTCATCGACTATACCGAACCAGCGGGCTTCAGGCCGCCCGCCAACCACCGCGGGCGCTATATTTCCAGGGGCACCTTTGCCCTGCAGGCGCACGATGCCAGGAGTGTGATCTGGTTCAGGGATATTGAAGTCCGGCCGCTGCCGGACGGCGGATAGCCTGGCCGCGGGTCAAGGATACAGCGCCCTGCCCCTTAGCCTCCCGGCAGGGGGGTGGGCGGTGTCCTGTTCCGCCCTATATTTGATCATGCATTTTTTCATTCCTCTGCCGGTCATGCGCTTCCGCTGCCGGCCGCTGCTCCGGTTATCCACTTTCCTGGCTGCGGGCCTTTGTGGTCTGCCGGCGCAGGGACAGGATACTGCCGCGCATTTCCGCATTGTCACCTACCAGCGTCCCGACGCCATTGCTGACCTGGGGGTGGGCCTCTGGGCCCAGCCCCTGCCTATGGACTATGATCATGACGGCAAGCTGGACCTGCTGGTGTCCTGCAGCGGCGTGCCATACAATGGCCTGTATTTCTTCCGCAACCTGGGCGGTGACGATGAACCCTTGTTCGACCGGCCGCAGCGGCTGGGGCCGGGCATGGCGAACCTGCAGGTCTCTTACCGGGATGGCGTGCCCAGGCTCACCCTGCCCGGCGCCCGGATCCACAACCTGGTTTCCGGTACCGGTCCGGCCTTGTTCCCGGCTGATTCGCTTACCCACCGCTTTAAAAAAATACGCGCCAATCAATGGAAGCTGGAGGACATGGACGGCGACGGGGATGATGATATCCTCGTGGGCCTGGGCGTCTGGGATGACTATGGATGGGACAATGCTTTCGATAGCCTGGGGCGGTGGACCAGAGGGCCGCTTCATGGCTATGTGTACCTGTTGGAGAATGCGCATGGCCGCTATAACTCCCGGGGCCGGCTGCGGACTACCGACGGCGCCCTTATCGACCAGTTCGGTGCTCCTTCGCCCAACGTAGGGGATTTTGACGGCGACGGCGATAAAGACCTGATCTGCGGAGAGTTCCTGGACAGGATGACCTGGTTCGAGAATACCGGGTCCGCCGACCAGCCCGCCTATGCACCGGGCCGCATCCTGTCCAATGCCGCAGGCCCCATTCGCATGCCCCTGGAGATGATCAACCCCGTGGCTGTGGACTGGAACCGGGATGGCCGCCTGGACCTTGTCGTCGGGCAGGAGGACGGGCGGGTGGCCTGGCTGAGGAACACCGGCCAGGTGAAGGATCATATGCCGGTCTTTGCTGCCCCCGTGTTTTTCCGCCAGCGGGCCGGGGACCTGAAATTCGGGGTGCTGTCCACCCCTGTGGGGGTGGACTGGGACGGGGATGGGGACCAGGACATCGTCGCCGGCAACTCCGCGGGGAACATTGCCCTTATCCGCAACCTGGGCGGGCTGCCGCCGCGCTGGGCGCCGCCTGAGCTGCTCTGGGCGTAGGGTAAGCCCATCCGCATCATGGCGGGGAAAAACGGCTCTATACAGGGACCTGCGGAAGCCAAATGGGGTTATACGGTGCTCAGCGTGGCCGACTGGGACGGGGATGGCCGGCCGGACCTGATCGTGAACTCTATCTGGGGCCGGGTGGTCTGGTACCGGAACACGGGGCGGCAGGGGGCGCGCGCCTTCGGGGGGGCCCGGCCGGTGCAGGTGGCCTGGGTGGACGGCCCTCCGAAGCCGGTCTGGAACTGGTGGCAGCCCCGGGCCGGCGAACTGGTCACCCAGTGGCGCAGCACGCCTTATGCCCTGGACTGGAACCGGGACGGGGTCATGGACCTGGTGATGCTGGATCCCGAAGGCTATCTGGCGCTCTTCGAGGGCTTCCGGCAGGGCGGCCGCCACCTGCTCCGCCCGGGCAGGCGCCTGTTTTACGGGGAAACATTTGCCGGGTTCAACACCAACCATGCCGTCACCGACAGCCTGCCTGGTCCCCTTCGGCTCAATACCGGCAGGGCCGGCAGCAGTGGCCGGCGGAAGTTTTGCCTGGCCGACTGGGACGGAGACGGCCGGCTGGACCTGCTCGTCAACAGCCGCAATGTGACCTGGATGCGGAACACCGGGCAACGGGGTGATACCGTCTTCTTCGCCCCGGGTGTTCCCCTGAGCGATGACCGGCTCGCGGGGCATACCACCAGCCCGACGATCGTGGACTGGGACGGCGACGGACGCCCCGAACTCCTGGTAGGCGCCGAAGACGGCCATTTTTACCATCTTCCTTCCGGGGGCGACCATTGAGGCATACGCCTAGGGGTTAGCCCGCAGGTTTCCCGTACAAGGGGTCGAAGGAGCCGGAGGCCACGCAGGCCCGGAAGCTTTCCTCCAGGGCGTTCATCTGCTTCCTGTGCAATGTAGCGCCGGTGCTGATGCGGCGTACGCCCAGGGAAGCCAGCTGGGCAAAGGACGGAAGCTCCGGGGTGGCAAAGACATTCAGGGGCAGGGCGGTCGCTTCGGCGATGCGGCGGATATCCCCAGGCTGGCTGAGGAAAGGCACAAAGATGCCCGAGGCACCGGCGCTTTCATAAGCCTTTATCCGGTCCAGGGTTTCTTCCAGGGGATTGGCATGATGATGGAGGTACGCGTCGGTCCGGGCATTCAGGAACATGGGCATGCTGTGGCGGCTGAGGTGGTTCATGATCCGTTCTATCTTCCGCGCGAAGACTGCCGGCGGCCGCATGCGCCCCGGTTCCCGCAAGTCGGAGTCTTCGAGGTTAACCCCGACCACGCCCAAGGCATACAGTTTTTCCATATGCCGGATCACCCCTTCCACCCGGGGGGCGTAGCCGGTCTCCAGGTCCACGGACAGGGGGCTGTCCAGCGCGCGCTGGATCCGCTGCACCGTCTCCAGCAACCAAATGACAGGGATATTTTCCCCATCCTGACAGCCCATGGTATGCGCGATGGCGCGGCTTGACGTCGCCACCGCCCGGCAGCCCGCTGCTTGCAGGGCCACTGCGCTGGCTGTATCCCAGACATTGCCGATCAGCAATGGCTCCGGGCCGGCATGGAGCCGGACGAAGAGATCATAGTTTTGCATCCATGTGGGGATAACGGAAGTTGATGCCGGCCTTTGGTGCAGGCCTCCCGGCATCGGTCCCGGAGGGCCTTTTTCGCCGGCAGGTAACGGGCCAGCCCGACCAGGACCAGGCAAAGGATGACCAGCAGTCCTATCACCGGCGAAACCGTTCCCGGCAACGGCCCCGTCGCGGGGCTGGCCAGCGTGCCGGCTTTGTCCGCCGGCTGGCTGAGCCCCAGCTGGTCATCGAGCAGGTATCCCGTCGCCGGGAGGGCTTCCGTGGTGAACAGTAAAATACGCATGTGGTGGTTCAGGCCGCGGTGGCGCGGGTTAAGGGAGTCCCGACTGCCGCCGCAAATGTTAGAGTTGAGGGGCCATATGCAGCCCTACGCCGATCCGGTTCCAGGCATTGATCGTGATCATGACCATCAGCAGCTGTGCCGTTCGTTCTTCGCCGAAAGTAGCAACGGCCTTGTTATACAGCTCGTCGCTCAGCCCATGCTGATGGATGAGGGTGATTTCTTCGGTCATGGCCAGGATCAGCCGTTCTTCCTCGCTGAAGGCATTGGGGGCTTCCCGCCATACGCTGGTCAGCAGCAGGCGCTGTTCCGTCTCCCCCGCCTTGAGGGCGCTGCGGCTGTGGGAGTTGACGCAATATGCGCAACCGTTGATCTGGGAGGCCCGTATGCGGATCAATTCCTGCAACCGGATGTCTATGCCCGTTTGTGTCACGTACTGGTCCAGGGCATCCATGGCCCGGTAAGCGTCGGGCTGCACGCGGCCCATGTTCAATCTGCTCATATCGTTTGTTGTTTCTGGAAAGGTTAAGGGCAAAATTATGACGGTATTGGCCTACCTTAGTAGGCCAATATTAAATTAAACGGTAGTCCAGATGATTCCCTTCAAGACCTTGATCCCCATTGACCGCCGGGGTCGCTCGCCGGTATACCAGCAGATTGCCCATGCTTTGGTGCCTGATCCGCGAGGGGGTGCTTCGTCCGGGTGCGGCCCTGCCCAGCAGCAGGGACATGGCTCTGCTGCTGGGGGTGCATCGCAAGACGGTGACGGCGGCTTACCAGGAGCTGGAAGGCCAGGATTGGGTAGTGGTGGAAGGTCGGAAAGGCGTCAGGGTATCGCCGCAGCTGCCTGTGCTGAAGCCCCGCAGCTTCGGCCAGGCGCAGCGCAGCCCCGGGTACCGCCAGCAGGCGGGCTTCATCTACCGGAATACAGAACCCCGCCTCCCCGCGCCGGCACAGGGCGCACACCGCCTGGTGATCACGGACGGCAGCCCTGACCCGCGCCTGGCACCCGTGGATGCCCTGTTGAAAGAATACCGGAGCCTGTATAACCGGCGTCCCCAGCACCGGCAGGCTCAATATCCGGATCAGGGTGGCGCAGCAGGGTTACGCAGCGCCCTGGCGTCTTTTCTGGCGGATACCCGGGGCCTGGACATCAGCCCCGCGCACCTGCTCATTACGGCGGGTGCGCAGATGGCCATTTATGTGGCGGCGCGGATGATCCTGAAGCCGGGCTCCACCGTCGTGGTGGGGCAGCCGAACTATGCGATCGCCGATTGGGTGTTCGAACAGTGTGGCGCCCGCCTTCTGCGGGTCCCGGTGGACGACCAGGGGCTGGACGTGGACCACATCGCCCGGCTTTGCAGGCGCCGTGCTCCTGATCTGTTGTATATCATTCCCCATCATCATCACCCCACGACGGTGACCCTGAGCGCGGAGCGAAGGATGAAGCTGCTGGAGCTGATCCGGGAATACCGCATCCCCGTGATCGAAGACGATTATGACTATGATTTCCATTACCACAACAGTCCCATCCTGCCCCTGGCCAGCGCTGACCATGGCGGCATGGTGCTGCATATCGGATCGGTAACCAAGCTGCTGGCGACCAATTTCCGGATGGGCTACCTGGTCGCTCCTGAGCAATTCATTACCTCGGCTATCCAGCAAGCCAAGAGCATCCATATCCGGGGGGATTATTTCCTGGAAGAAGCCCTGGGCAATCTTTTCCGCCAGGGAGATATGCAGCGCCACATCAAAAAGGCTGTGAAGATATACCATGGCCGGCGGGACCGTTTCTGTGGGTTGCTCGCTTCCGAATTGGGCGATCGGGTCAGTTTCCGCAGACCCCTGGGCGGCCTGGCTGTATGGGTGCGTTTTGCGGAGGGCCTGCCGCTGGCTGAGGTTGCGGCGCGGGCTTCCCGTTTGGGGCTGTATATGAGCGATGGCTCATTTTACGATTCCGGCCATGTCCGCTACAATGGCCTGCGCATGGGTTTCGCTGCCCTGGAAGACCGGGAGATCGATGAGACCGTCGGTATATTGCAGAGTGCTTGCGAGCGGAAGGATAGGCGTAAATACAACATCGCCTCTGGAGGCGCGGAAAAGGGTTCGCGTCCCTAAAAAAAGACCCTGGGCTTGTCTGGTTAAGCCTCGCTGATGAACTGATGGAACTCGTCCTTCAGTTCCTTATAGAGCCGGTTGAAGGTGTTCACCCGGTCGGCCAGGCCGTTGTAGCTGTCTGCCTTCTGTGGTGCTCGTCCATCGCCTGCAGCCAGCTTCTTTGCCATCTGTTTCAGCTCCTGGAACAGCTCGTCAGCCACTTCTTTCTGGCAGATCAACTGATTCTGGAAATGCTCAATCTGCGCCAGCGTTTCCTGCCGGTTGGCTTTTCCGGCGATCTCCACCAATCGCTGGTTCAGGGATTCCATATCTCCGCGAAGATGATCGACTTCGCCTTTCCAGTCGGTAAGTCTCCGGTGCAACTCCGGAACTTCTGTTACCTGCTCCATAGGCAAAAGGTCGTTTGAAAGCGTGAAGAAATCGGTTTGTGCTTTCAAATTACAGGTTTTTACCCAAACCACCAAGGCCCGTTTTTCCTGGTCAGGGCATGAC
>CBINPH010000219.1:0-5934 GCA_966252445.1 uncultured Chitinophagaceae bacterium
AGGGGCCCGTCGCCTCGTAGTCGCCGTAGACCTGGTCGAAGGAGCGCGGCGTGCCCTCACCCTGGTCCTGGAGCTTGATCTCCTGCAGCTGGTAGTCGTCGGCGAACACGGCGAAGTGGCTCAACAGGTCCCCGGTGTCGCAGAGAAAAGTGATCAGGGAGGCGGTGCGTTCCACGTTCTTCGGCGTGGCGCTCAGGTAAGCCGGATTGCCCACGATAAGGTCCTGCACGGCATCGAAGGTGAGGGGGATGCCCGTCAGCTGGCGCAGGGAATCCGTGCTCCGCGCATAGCAGGTTTTCTGGAAAAAATTCAGCACCTGTACGCTGTCGGGGGTGATGAGCACCCGCACCAGCTCGATGCCCAGCAGGGGACGGACCGAGATCCAGATGGCGCTGTCCTTCTGCATGCGGATGAACGTGGTGATGCCTTCCTGGCGGCCCTGGTCGTTGGAGATATCCAGTTTGGCCCTGGCCGAAAAGGTCCGGAATGGGATGCGGTGGGCCTCCACCTTGTCCGCCAGCGCCTTCGCCTCGCCCGCCGGTGCCGCCGCCGGCACGGCGCCGGCCGCCCGCCGGGCGGTATGGCAGCCGGAAAGCGCGGCCGCCCAGCAGGTCAGCAGCAGGAGGATACAGGGGGCCAGGCGCTTTTGTGGTGCTCTCATGCGTAAATCCTTGTGCGATGGGACTCAGAGGCTCCGGGGAGCCTGGTCCGATGAATACCGTTTTTCCCTGATCTTCCGTTCCAGCAGCTCTGACCTTCCGCCATGCTCCTGCGCCAGCTTCCAGTACCGCAGGGCCTCGTCCACATCATGCAACTTGTAGAGGATGTCTCCATAATGCTCCAGATATCCCGGGCGCTGCCTGGCATCGGGAATGGCCAGCGCCTTTTCCATCCACGTCCGTGCCTCCCGGTACCGCCCCATGCGGAACAATACCCAGGCGTAGGTATCCTGGTACTCGGCCAGGTTCGGCTTCAGGGATACCGCCCTGCGGATCATGTCCAGGGCCTTGTCGAGGTCCTCGCCCCTTTCCGAGAGGTAATAGCTGTAGTTGTTCAGGAGCAGGTCGTCCGAGGGCTGCAGGGACACCGCGGTGTCGAAGCAGTGGTCGGAGGACGTATAGTCGCCCAGGGTATGATAAGCCTCCCCCAGGGTGCCGTAGATGCGGCCGCGCAGCTCCCGGTCCCCGCCGTCCAGGGAGAGGGCCTTGCGGAGGGAGGCCGCCCCGGTCCGGGGCTCCCCCGCAAAAATGCTCGCCATGCCGTGGAAGTACCAGGCGGTCATCTCCTCCGGGAACATCCGGACAACACGGCTGCTGACCTGCAGCAGGGAATCGTTCTGGCGGAGCCCTATATAGATCAGCATCAGCTGCCGCCATACCTCGTAACGGGAATCGTCCAGGGCCAGCGTGCGCCGGTATTCCAGCCGGGCGCTGTCCAGCATGCCGCACTGGTAGAACATGTCTCCCGCCAGGGCGTGGGCCCGGGCCTCATGGGGGTGGGCGTCGACGATCAGACGGCAGAGCTCCAGGGCCTCGGGACGCTCGGTGGAGTCTACCTCTACGTACTTCAGGAAAGGATATACGAAGGCGATCTTGTCGTCGAGGTCGAACTGCGGATTGCCGAAAGCCTGGGCCATGTAATGGCGGAAAAGGCTGTCCTGGCCGCTTTTTTTGTAGTAAAGGCCCAGCGCCACCATGGCGCGGGGATTCTCCGGCGTCAGCTGCAGGAGCTCCCGGTATACGTCGATGGCCTTGTCGAGCTGATGCCCGTCCTCGTATACCTGCGCCAGCAGGCCGTAATAGCGGTCGTTACCGGGTGAGCCGGCGATGAGGCGCCTGATTTCCCGGGCCGCCGCCGCAATGTCCCCGCGGCGCACATATATACGCTGTTTCTGGAAGACCAGTTCTTCGCTGAGCCCGGTCCTGGCCTCCAGCGTGTCCAGGAGCTGCAGGGCCCGCTCGTCGTGTCCCGCGTTGGCGAGGAGCACCGCCTCGTTCAGGGGATACTCCATCTGGGTGCTGTCTGTCCGGGCGAGCTCATGGAACACCTGCGCGGCGGAATCGAAGCGCTTGTTCATGGCCAGGGCCTCGGCATAGGCAATGGAAAACCAGCGGTTGCCGGGCTCTTCCTGCACCGCGCGGCGGGCATGATCCAGGGCGCCGGAAGCATCATGGGCGAGCCCATAGAGCTTGGAGAGCTCGTAATGGGCCGTCGCATTGTCCGGACGGAGAAGGAGGAACTGCCGGAAAAGGCGGATGGCTTGGTCCCGGTTGCCGGTGATCTGGCGGATCTCCGCTTCCACGAAAAGGCTGTCCACCTCGGCTCCGCTCAGGGCAGGGGGTGGCTCATGCCCCCGGGCGGCGTCCCTGCCTGCCATGGGGCGGCTGCCCGCGCAGGAAAGCAACAACATCCCCGGCAAGCATCCCAGCCATATCCACCTCAAAATTGTTTTCATAGACGACGCCCTGAGGTCCTGTGCATTCAGCGGTCAATCATTGCATTGGCATTCAGTGCCTGCCTGTGTGTCCGAAGCCGCCGTCCCCGCGCGCGGTGTCACCCAGCAGCGTCACTTCCTCCCACTCGACGCGGGCATGGGCAGCGACCACCATCTGGGCGATACGCTCGCCGGGCTGTATGGTCTGGGGATCGGGAGAAAGGTTCACCACAATGACCTTCAGTTCCCCGCGGTAGTCGGCGTCGACGGTGCCCGGGCTGTTCAGCAGGGTGAGGCCGTTGCGCAGGGCCAGCCCGCTGCGGGGCCTGATCTGCGCCTCCATCCCTTCGGGCAGCTCGATGTAGAGGCCGGTGGGCACCAACGCACGTCCCAGCGAGGGCAGCGTCAGGGGCTCGGACATGTGCGCCCGCAGGTCCATGCCAGCGGCCCCTTCCGTACCGTAAGCCGGCAGGGGATAGGGAGATTGGTTAACGATCTTCACTTTGGCAGGCGGCATGCCACAAAGGTAAGTGTTATTCAGGGGAATGACGCGGGTGCTCTCAGCGGCTGATCAGGGCGGTAGCGTAGGCGCTCACCCCTTCCCCGCGACCCACGAAGCCCATCTGCTCGGTGGTGGTGGCCTTGACCGAGACTGCATCTTCATCTATGCCCAGCGTGGCGGCGATGCAGCGGCGCATGGCCGGAATATGCGGGCCGATCTTCGGAGCCTGCAGGCATACCGTAGCATCCACGTTCTCCAGCCGGTAGCCGCGGGCCCGGACCAGGGCGGCCACGCGTTCCAGCAGGATACGGCTGTCGGCATCCTTGTAGGCCGGGTCATTGTCGGGGAAGTGCTGGCCGATATCGCCCAGGGCGGCTGCGCCCAGCAGGGCATCGCTGATTGCATGGAGCAGGACGTCCGCGTCGCTGTGGCCCAGGGCACCCTTCTCGAAGGGGATCAGGACCCCGCCCAGCCAGAAATCACGGCCTTCCCGCAACTGGTGATAATCCACGCCAAGACCTATACGAAATGCCATTGTGCTTCACTTTGTGGCGCAGCAGCGCTCAGTAACCGGACTGGCCGATGTCATACAGCAGAGAAAAACGCAGGGTGTTGGACAGGGGGTTGCGCTGTACGCCGCTGCCCGAAGGCACCAGGTAGGAAAAGTTGATCCCGAAGTCGTTGTAGCGCAGGCCCAGGCCCACCGTGAAATACTTCCTGTCGCCCTTGGTCCTGTGCTCGTTGAAATAGCCTGCACGTACCGCAAACAGGTCATTGTACCAATATTCCGTGCCGAAGGAGTACATGAGTTCATGCAACTCTTCCTTCATGCCGCCGGGGGCATCGGAAAAAGAGCCGAAGATACCGCTGACGACACCCTCGCTGTGGTAGCTGGCCATGCCGGGGGTATCGCTGGGCAGGGGAGGGGTGGGGACCAGCAGCTTGTTGACGTCGATCTCTGCCGTCAGCTTGTTGTATTCGTCGAAGGCATAGGTGTACGAACCGCCGATGCCCAGGTTGGCCGGGATGAAGTTCTTGTATTGTGCATCGTTGGAATAAGAAATCTTGGCGCCCATGTTGGTGGCGGCGACGCCGAAGTTCCAGACCCCCGTCTGCCCGTTGTTGTAGTCCACGGTAGAGGTGTAAAACGCGGAGATGTCGCCGGCGACGGACTGCCCCGGCTTGAAAGACACCCCGTCGTTGGTGCTGCCGGAGGCCAGGTTGGAATATATATAGCGCAGGGCGACCCCTATGGACCAGTGGTCGGAGAGCTTGCGGCTGTATCCCCCGTCGATGGCAAATTCCCGGGGATGGAAGGTGCCCTGGTCCTGCCCGTAGATGTCGGTGAACTGCACGTTGCCCAGGTCGAAATACCGCAGCGAGGCGCCGATGGCCTGATCGTCGTCCAGCTTTTTATAGCCGCTGAGGGTGGCGAGGAAGACATCGTTGACCAGTTCCTTCAGCCAGGGGGTATAGGTCAGGGACAGGGAGGCATCCTTCTCGGAAAAAGGCAGCTTCGACAGGTTCCAGAACACGGAATTGGCGTCGGGAGACAGGGCTATGCCCACATCGCCCATGCCTCCGCTTCGGGCGTCGGGGGAAATGCGTAGAAAGGGAACTGCGGTATTGACCGTGTTGATCCGCCCGTCGATATTCGTTCCGTCGGGGCAGGTGGCGCAAATCTGCGCCTGGGCGTACGCCCCGCTGCCCCCCACCGCCACCGCCAATAACAAACACGCAATGGGCTTATTCATCAATAAGTTTGCTTAAAAATCACGTAAAAATACTCTTTAATTGGTAATTTGCGCCGTTCCGCCCTTCCTCGCCGCCCCGGGGACACGATGAAAACCGGGCCGCTCCCCGCGGTCGCCCGACAGGGACCACAATCTAACCCAAACGGAATGCCGGGGCTTTTATTTTATCGCGTGGGCTGCCGGACGCCGCCAAATGTCCGGAATCCCCGATAAAGCCACGGGGCGATTTGCTGAATGACCCGAAAAAACCGATAAAATGCCCGCTTTGCGGAAACAACGCGCTGCCTGGCCGGAGCGGGATAGCCCTTGGGGGCCATTATTTTCGGCCGGGAGGATAAAATAAAACCTTTACATTTGCGTTAGTTACCATGTATGTTTGACCTAAAGCCGTATTCCATGAGCAGAGCTCAGCGACCGGGCCGTCTGTTGATGGCCGCCGTGCTGATCGCCGGGGTGTCTTCCTGCAGCGTATTTCAGAAGAAGCACCAAACCTCCAATGCTACGGGCTGGAACTACAACGACCCCAAATGGGGCGGTTTTTACGTGCCCAAAGAGGTCGATCAGAAGACCGGCCCCGGGCTGGTGTTTGTGCAGGGGGGAACCTTTCTGATGGGCTCTACCCAACAGGATGTCATGGGAGACTGGAACAACGTGCCGCACCGGGTGACCGTGTCCTCCTTCTACATCGACGAGACCGAAGTATCCAACGTGAATTACCGCGAATATACCTACTGGCTGAGCCGCGTCTTTGGCAACAGCTACCCCAAGGTGTATTTCAACGCCCTGCCGGACACCCTGGCCTGGCGCAGCCAGCTGGCCTATAACGAGCCGCTGGTAGAATATTATTTCCGGCATCCGGCCTACAACGATTTTCCGGTGGTGGGAGTTACCTGGGAGCAGGCCAACCAGTATTGCAAATGGCGCTCCGACCGCGTCAACGAGATGCTCATGATCAAAGCCGGCATCCTGTCTCCCACCGACATCAA
This sequence comes from uncultured Chitinophagaceae bacterium, assembly GCA_966252445.1. Classification (GTDB taxonomy): domain Bacteria; phylum Bacteroidota; class Bacteroidia; order Chitinophagales; family Chitinophagaceae; genus CBINPH01. The sequence continues at coordinate 5,677 of CBINPH010000219.1, forward strand.
CAACCAGGAAGGCGACAACAACTTTGATACCCAGGCTTATCTGTACGGGTTGTACGACGGTACCCCGGGCAAGCAGATGCAGTCCCGGAAGACGCCCTACAAGAACCCTGACGGATCGCCCCGGCGCATCATGTTCTCCGACGGGGTGATGCTGCCCGACTACCGTTTGCCGACGGAAGCGGAATGGGAATATGCCGCCCTGGCCTACGTGGGACAGAACCCCAACCCCTCCCGCAAGGAAGGGAAGCGCGGGGAGGA
>CBINPH010000220.1:0-5934 GCA_966252445.1 uncultured Chitinophagaceae bacterium
CGCGTTTCCCGGCCGGGGGCAGGACTCCGTCGTCGCCAGGATGATCTTCATCGGGGACGCCGGTGAAATCAACCCTGCCCAGTCGAGCCTCATCCCCGATGCGGCCAAAGCCGTGCTGCCGGGCAAGACGACGGTGGTCTTCCTCGGGGACAACATCTACCCGCGGGGCATGGCCCTTCCCGGCAGCGGCCATGACGCTGAAACCGAGGCGATCCTTCGCTCCCAGTTCGCCCCCATGCGGTCGGCAGGGGCGGCGGTGTATTTCGTGCCGGGCAATCACGACTGGGACCGGATGGGCCCTGAGGGCCTGGCCAAAGTACGCGCCGCCTGGGCCTTCCTGCAGCGCCAGGGCGACTCTCTGCTGCGGCAGGTGCCCCCCGACGGCTGCCCCGATCCCGTGGTGATCCCTGTCTCCGACAGCGTGGTCATCGTGGCTATGGACAGCGAGTGGTGGCTCTTTCCCTTTGACAAGGCGGATCCCGGCGCCGACTGCGCCTGCACCAGCCCCCGCGACGTGACGGATGCCCTGCGGGAGATCGCCTACCGGCACCGCGACCAGACCATCCTGCTGGCCATGCACCATCCTTTTTACAGCTATGGGGTGCACGGCGGTTATTTTACCTGGAAAGACCATCTTTTTCCGCTGACCAACGTGAGCCCGCACCTGTATATCCCCCTCCCCCTGATCGGCAGCATATACCCCCTGTACCGACGGATCTTTCCCAACCCGGAGGAACTTCGTAACCCCCTCTATAAGGAAATGATCAAGGACGTGGAAAAAGTTTTCCGCGACCATCCGAATGTGGTGCTCGTCTCCGGCCATGATCACGGCATGCAGCTGATCACTCCACCGAAAGGACCGCGCCTGCAGATCGTCAGCGGCGGCGGCGCCAAGCACAACGCCAACCGCGGCGGCCGGTATTCCCTTTTTCACGACGCCACCCAGGGGTATGTCGTCGCGGATGTGCACCGGGACGGGGACCTTCATGTCGTCTTCCATACCTATACCGACAGCATCCTGCGGACGGGCTATGCCTATGACTGGCATAGAGAGCCGCCCGGCACCTGGAAAGACTCGCTGTATGGCGCCATCAGCGGGGACAGCGCCACGGTGGCTGCCCACCCGGCCTATCGCAGCGGCGCCTTCGGGCGCTGGTGGTTTGGAGAGAATTACCGCCGCGAGTGGACAACGCCCGTGACGCTTCCCGTCCTGCGTGTCTCGGAGCTGCATGGCGGACTTAAGCCCGTCAAGCTGGGTGGAGGCTTTCAGTCCACCTCCCTGCGCCTGGAAGACAGCGCCGGCACGGAGTACACTCTGCGCAGCGTAGAGAAGTCACCCGACAAGGTGCTGCCCAAGCCCTTTCAGGGCACTTTCCTGAGAGAACTCATTGATGATGCCACCAGCGCCCAGCATCCGTATTCCGCGCTCGTCGTCCCCTCGCTGGCCCAGGCCCTTGGCGTCCCCCATGCCACCCCTGTCATTGGCGTCGTGTCCCCCGACAGCAGCCTGGGCATGTACAACGGCCTCTTCGCAGGCAAGGTTACCCTACTCGAGGCCCGCGAGCCCGCAGGCGAGACCGACAACACCGAGAAAACGCTGGAAAAGCTGCAGGAGGACAACGACAACACGTACGATGCGATCAGCTTCAGCAAGGCCCGCATGTTGGACCTGCTGCTCGGGGACTGGGATCGCCATGGCGACCAGTGGCGTTTCCACGACCGGAAGGACGGCAAGGGAAAGGACTATATCGCCGTGCCCCGTGACCGGGATATGGCCCTCAACCGCACGGAAGGGGTGTTGCCTACTATAGCCAAGCGCTTTTTTCTGTTGCCCCATGTGGCGGGGTTCCGGGAGCACATGCTTCCGGGCAGCCGCTACTACCTGTTCAAATCCCGGTTCCTGGAAGCTTTTCCTGCGGGGCAGATCGACTCTCCCACCTGGATGTCTGTGGCTCATGCCTTCCAGCAGGAGCTTACCGACTCCGTGCTGGAGGGCGCCCTGCGGCACCTGCCGGCGGACATCTATCCCCTCCGTCACGACGAGTTGTTCCGTGATCTGAAGCAGCGCCGCGACGACATGGGTGAGGCGATGGACCGTTATTACCGTTTCACCAACCGCATCGTAGACATCCGCGCCAGCGACAAAAATGAGCTGGCGCTGGTCCAGGCCTCGCCGGACTCCAACGCCCTGGTCATTACCCTGCGCAAGATCAGCAAGCATGGGAAGCTCGAGGACACCCTGATGTCCAAGGCCTATCCCGCAGACCTCACCAGGGAGGTGCGTCTCTACCTGTCGGGCGGCGACGACAGCGTCATCGTCGACAACCCCTCTTCCACGGTGGGCCTCCGCATTATTGGCGGCCGCGGCGACAAGCATTATCATGTCGTTCGGAGCCGCCGTCGCATCAGGGTCTATGACCGGCCCGGGCATGCGTTTAGCGGCGAGACGGAGCGCCTGCGGTTGCACCTTGGCCGGGACAGCGCCCTAACTGCGTTCGTGCCCGTCAACCTGTACAATACCTCGATACCGCTGCTGACGGCGGCGCTCAATGCCGATGACGGCCTTTCTCTGGGCGCCGGTATACAGTACGTACGGCAGCTGGGCTTTCGCAAGAGCCCCTATGCGTCGGTACACCAGCTGATGTTCTCCCACTCTTTCAGCACCAGCGCCTACCGCCTGAGGTACAAGAGCGAATGGATGCAGGCGCTCGGCAACGCCGACATCCTGCTGCACGCCGATATCAAGGCGCCGAACAATACCCAGAATTATTTCGGGAGAGGTAACGAGACCCCCTTTGACAAGGCCGGTGACTACAAGCGCTACTACCGCACCCGCTTCAACCTCTATGAGGTGGAGGCGGCGCTGCGCTGGCGCGGCGGCAAGGGCAGCGCCTTTTCGCTGGGCCCCGTCCTGCAATACTACCGCCTGGACCCCGATGACAACCATGGGCGTCTCATCAACCGGCAGGAGCTGCTGCACAGCTATGACAGCGCCACGGTAGACCGCGCCAAGGCGCATCTGGGCCTCCGCGCGGAATATGTGCTGGACCAGCGCGATGATGCCCGGCTGCCGGCCTACGGCGCTTTCGTGCGCGTCGTGGCCGAAGGTTTCGCCGGGCTCAACAGGGCCGCGGCTTCCTACGGGCGGGTCATGCCCGAGCTGGCCCTCTACAAAAGCCTGAATGTGCGCAAGACCCTGGTGTTGAGCGACCGCCTGGGCGGCGGCTTCAGCCTGGGCCGTACTACCTTCTACCAGTCGCTCTTCCTGGGCGGCGAGGGCAATCTGCTGGGATACCGCAAATACCGATTTGCGGGGCAGCAGTCGTTGTACAACAACCTGGAGCTGAGGCTGGCCCTGACCGATTTTGGCAACTATATCGTCCGCGGACAGATGGGCCTGACGGGTTTTTACGACGTCGGCCGGGTATGGCAGGATGGCGAATCCAGCCATGTATGGCATCAGGGGGTGGGCGGAGGACTGTATTTCGCACCCGCCTATATGGCAGTCTTTAGCCTTGTGGCAGGGTATTCCCGGGAGGGTTGGTATCCCTATTTTACCATGGGCCTGCGTTTTTGACAGCGCCCGACAGAACAAGCGACAATAACGAAGTCATGAACACGCGATTTTTTAACCTGATGGAGAAGATGCCGAAGATGAAGGTGTTGAATACGACGCTTTCCCTACGGCCTTTCGTCCGCTTCCTGGAAGAGAAGTCGGCCGACAAGAACAATATCCGGGCTCCCTTCTTCCGCTATGTGCTCGACCGCATCCACAGTGTGGAAGGCTGGGATGGCCCTATAGATCCCCAACACACTGAGAATTTCGCCGAGCTGTTCGAACTGATCTATTTTACCCTGACCGCCCCGGTCACCGACGAGAGCGAGCTCATGTGGGCCCTGGGTGAGCCGCTCACGCCCCGTATCTTTTTCGGGACCGAGGCCTTTTATGGGCTGCTGGCGGATCGGATGAAGAAGATGAAAGATCATGTGCAGTTCAAGAATTTTATGCCGGATCGTTCCGTGGAAAGGGTCAAGATCACCTATGCCCTGGTGCTGAGCCGCCTCTATGGAATCAGCTACCCGGTCAACAACGAAATACGGATCACGATCCCCAATGGCCCCCAAGGGCTGATCAAGCACTATCGCATAGAGTTCGACACCCGCTTCATCGATATCCGTGCGGAAAAGCCCCTGCCGGAGATCGATGTCGCCACCGTGCAGACCTGGCAAGCCGATGGCACCGACAGCCTGGATTACCTGCAAAAGCACCTGCCCCTGGAGATGGTGCACTTCGAAGGCTTTTCGATCGTCCATTTTATCGATGTCACCCCGGAATTCGCCATCGAGAGCATCAAGGATATTATCGTAAACTATTCCTCCGGACAGAAGGTCTACAGCCAGGTCATCGGACACCTGCAGTCGCTTATCGAAACGCAGAACACCTTCATCAACCTGTTCCCGGTACTGCAGGTCAACGACCGGCTGATCATGAACAGCCTGGAGGAGATGGATAACCACATGCAAAGCATGTGTAGCCGTCATCATTTTTCGAAGGAAAAATACCTGCGGGTCATCGAACGTTTCATACAGCATCCCAAGCTGGTCATCATCAATGATATCCACTCCTCGCACCTCGACAACGAGATCGTTCCCGTGCTTGAGCTCATGGGCATTCAGTCCCTGGCGCTGGTGCCGGTGTTCTTCCAGAAGCAACTCGTCGGCATCCTCGAGATATTCTCCACCGAGAAGGACAACCTGACGCCGGCGCTGCTGGTGAAGATCAAGCCGGCTATACCCCTCCTGGAGCAGCTGCTTCAGGCCACGCGCCACAACTTCGAGATGGAGATCGACAATGTCATCAAGAACCAGTTCACGGCCCTGCAGCCGGCGGTACACTGGCGTTTTAACGAAGCTGCCTGGCACTATATACAGGATGAGGCTGCCGGCCGCAAGGCCGTCATGCAACAGGTGCAATTCACCGACGTGCACCCGCTATACGGCGCCATAGACATTCGCAACTCGACCATAGAGCGCAACAACGCCCTGCGCGCTGATATGGACCGGCAGCTGGCCTTGCTGGAAGAAACGCTGGACAAGCTCCGCGATGGCCGGGGCATGGAGCTGATCGACGAGCATTATTTTAAGGCCAGGAGCTGGCGAACCCAGATCGACACCTATCTGATGCCGGAGGATGAGTTCCGCCTTTTCCTTTTCTTCGAACGCGACGTGGCGCCTTTTCTGGAACTCCTGCGCCAGCAGCGCCCTGAAAACGCCGCCATAATCGACCGGTACCTGGAGGCGGTACGGCCCGAGGGGGAAGCCCATCTCAACCGCCGGGAAATGGACACCGCCCTGGAGCTGCTCAACACGACCATCGCCGCCGAGCTGGACAAGATGAACGAGACCCTGCAGGAAGTGTATCCCTGCTATTTTGAGAAATTCCGGAGTGACGGCATTGAGTATGATATTTATATCGGCCAGTCCATCACCCCGCAGCGCCCTTTCCAGCATTTTTACCTGCGCAACCTCCGGCTGTTGCAGCTGAGCTCCATGGCGGAGATCGCCCGGCAGACGCAGGCCTTGCTGCCGAAGCTGCCGAAGAAGTTGCAGACCACCCAGCTTATCTTTATCAACGCCAACACCATCGATATCAGCTTCCGCAACGATGAACGCCGATTTGATGTGGAGGGGGCATACAACATCCGTTATGAGATGATGAAAAAGCGCATCGACAAGGTGCTTATCCGGGACAGCGATGAACGCCTTACCCAGCCGGGGAAGATCGCCATGGTATATTTCCAGCAGCGGGATATTGAGGAATATCTCTCCCATATCCAGTACCTGCAGCAGAAGGAAGTGTTGCTCGACGACCTGGAATACCTGGACCTGGAAGAGCTGCAGGGCATCAGCGGCCTCAAGGCCATGCGCGTGGAA
>CBINPH010000221.1:0-5914 GCA_966252445.1 uncultured Chitinophagaceae bacterium
CATGCCGAGAACCCGGTGGATTGGTATCCGTGGGGCGAAGAGGCGCTGCGCAAGGCGAAAGAAGAAGACAAGCCTATCTTCCTGAGCATCGGTTACGCCGCCTGCCACTGGTGTCACGTCATGGAACGGGAGAGTTTCGAGGATGAGGACACCGCAGCGCTCATGAACGCGCATTTCATCAACGTCAAGATCGACCGGGAGGAACGCCCCGACCTGGATCATCTGTATATGGAGGCGGTACAGGCCATCACCGGCTCCGGTGGCTGGCCCCTGCATGTATTTCTCACCCCCTCCCTGGAGCCATTTTTCGGGGGGACTTATTTCCCGCCTACCCGGATGTACAACAGACCCTCCTGGACGGAGCTCCTGGAAGCTATCCATGAGGCCTATACTGCGAGGAAAGAGGACATTACCGGTCAGGCTGCCCAGCTGACGGCCCAGCTGCGGAATGCCGGCGCTCCGGGCCGGGCGCCGGATGCGCCCGACTACCGCCGCTGCTGCAGCGACATGTATGCCCAGATCATGCAGTCTGCCGACCGCCGATACGGTGGATTCGGCCAGGCGCCGAAGTTCCCCGGTACACTGGTCCTGCAGTTCCTGCTCCGTTATCACCATGTGGCCCCCACTTCCGGGGCCCTGCCCCACGCGCTGCACAGCCTGGATGCCATGATCTACGGGGGCATCTATGACCAGCTGGGCGGGGGCATGGCTCGCTATGCCACGGATAACCGCTGGCTGGTACCCCATTTTGAGAAAATGCTTTACGACAATGCCCTGCTGGCCGACTGCCTGGCGGAGGCCTATCAGCTGAGCGGCAGGTCCGAATACCGGGAGAAGCTGGAACATACCCTGTTGTTTATGTCACAGGAGCTGGGCGCCCCGGACGGCGGCTTTTATACGGCCCTGGATGCGGACTCCGAGGGCGAGGAAGGCCAATATTATGTCTGGACATATGAAGAGGTTGCCGACTTGCTGGGAAAAGACCTCCCCCTGTTCAGCGACTATTATCACCTGAGCCCCGCAGGCAACTGGGAGGGGCGCAACATTCTCTGGGCGAAAGGCCCCCTGGCTGCCTATGCCGCCGAAAAGAACCTCTCGGAGCAAGCGCTGAAAGAGGTGCTGGACCGGGGCAAAGCACTTTTGCTGGGCGCCAGGGCGCAGCGGCCGCGGCCCCTGCTCGACGACAAGATACTTCTGGGATGGAACGCCCTGGCGGCCGCGGCCTGTGGCAGGGCTTTTGCAGCCACCGGAGATGAGCGCTGGAAGGACGTGATGATACGGAACCTGGGGTTCCTGAGCAGGACCTTCGGGGACCCCGCGACGGGGGGCCTCTATCACGGATGGAAGGCCGGCCGTGGGCATCCCTCCGCCTTTCTGGACGATTACGCGTTTTATATGCGGGCGCTGCTGGTGGCCCAGGAAGTGACGGGTGAAAATGACTACCTGGATGAGGCGGCAGCCTGGGCGGCCTATGTGACCGAGCATTTCAGTGATGAAGAAGGGTTATTTTTTTATTTTACCCCAGATACCCAGCAGGACATGCTGCTGCGCAAAGCCCAGATATACGACGGAGCGACCCCTTCGGGGAACGCGGTGATGGCAACGGTGCTGCAGCGCATAGCGATATTAACGGACCAGCCGGCGTTCCGCGCCAGGGCAGTGGCCATGCTGGATGCCATGGCGGCCGTGGCCGCCCGGTATCCGACCTCTTTCGGGGCCTGGGCCCTGGGGCTCTGGGACCAGGCCTTCGGCCTGCATGAGGTGGCCATCACGGGGCCTGGAACCGGCGAAGCGCTGGCCAGGCTCCTGCGGCATCACCTCCCCGGCATGGTGGTCATGGCCTCGGAATCAGGAGGGCAGTACCCGCTGCTGCAGGGGAGGGCCCCGGGTGAAGAGACGGCCCTGTATCTGTGCCGGGACTACGTTTGCCGGGCGCCGCTGTCCTCGGCAGAGGCCCTGGCCCGGCAGATCGAGGAGGAATGGCAGGCGCAGGCGGACCCCGTTTCGGGGGCGGGTTGAAATTTGTGTCCGAACAGCAATAAACCGGCTGGGAGGGCGTTATGAAGGGTTAGCGAATGGCCGGCCGGCGGCGGTCCGCTGTCCTCGGAAGCGCCCCAGCCTATAGTGCATTCTATTAAAAATAATTACATTTGCCTGCTTATACTTACATGAAACGTATCCGCATGAGACTTCACCTCTTACAGGCCCTCACCCTGCTCGCGTTGGGAGGCGTCATGGCCGGCTGCGGCCGCAAGGCCACGCGGGGGGCACAGGGACAATTGACGGGTGTGGAAAACCGGCCGAAGTACAAATCTCCCGTGCCCTACGGCATGGTATACGTCAAGCCCGGTTTCTTTCACATGGGTCCCAGCGATCAGGATATCAACTATACGTTTACGGCCCGGAACAAGGAAGTGACCGTCCAGGGGTTTTATATGGACGCCACAGAGGTCACCAACAATGAATACCGGCAGTTTGTTTACTGGGTGAGGGATTCCATCGCCCACAAGTTGCTGGGACAGGTGAAGAACGTCAACGGGGAGGAATATATCGACTGGAGCCAGAAGGTGAACTTCGGGGACCCTGCGACGGTCGAGAAGCTGGATGCCATGATCTACACCCCCGAGGACCGCGTGTGGGGACGAAAGGACATCGACGTCCGCAAGCTGGTCTATCACTCAGAAACCTACGACCTGAAGGCGGCGGCCATGGACAAGGGCAAGAGCCCCCGCTCCTCCTTCATCGTCAAGTCTGACACCCAGATCTATCCCGATACCCTCTGCTGGATCCGGGAGTTCTCCTATTCCTACAATGAACCCATGGCGAAGATGTATTTCTGGCATCCCGCCTTTGACAATTATCCGGTGGTCGGCGTAAACTGGGAGCAGGCATCAGCCTTCTGCACCTGGCGCAGCCGGCTCTGGGAAGACTACCGGGCATCCAAGGGGCTGTACACGGAAGGTATTTTCCGCCTGCCCACGGAAGCCGAGTGGGAGTATGCTGCCCGCGGCGGCCGCTCCCAGTCGCCTTTCCCCTGGGGCGGTCCCTATCTCCGCAACAAAAAAGGCTGCCTGCTGGCCAATTTCAAGCCGGGGAGGGGTAACTACGCCGACGACGGCGGGGTATACCCTGTGCGGGCGGACGCCTACTGGCCCAACGACTATGGTTTGTATAACATGGCCGGCAATGTTTCGGAATGGACTTCTTCGGCCTATTTTGCCAATGCCAATTCCTTTGCCATGGACCTGAACCCCGATGTCCAGGTCAATGCGCCCGCCGACGCCCCACCGAAAATGAAACGCAAAGTGGTGCGGGGTGGATCCTGGAAGGATGTGGGTTGGTTCCTGCAGACCAGCAGCCGCACCTATGAATACCAGGATACGGCCAAGGCCTACATCGGTTTCCGCTGTGTCATCACCTTCCTGGGCCGGTCGAAGAACGATTACGGCAAAAAATAAGACCGGATATTCCCGTCATCCAACATTATGTATAAACCAACCTAGCAAAAATTAGAATCGTATGGCTATTTCTTTTAAGTCCCAGAAGGCGAGAAGCGTGCTCAATGTCATTTTCAGCGTCGGCGCAGCCGTCGTGATCTTCGGCGCCCTGGCCAAGATCGAGCACTGGGGTGGCATATGGGATCATGCGTTGGAAGTGGGTATGTTGACGGAGACTTTCGTTTTCCTGCTGATGGCCCTGACGCCTGCAGAGAAAGAATACCACTGGGAAAGGTTGTTCAAGGACATTACCCTGAGCCCTGAAGAAGAAAAGCGGCTGCGGGGCAGCTATCAGCCCACGTACCTGTCGCTTGCCGGCGCGGCAGGCACCCCGGCGCTGGGCAGCATGGATAAAATGTTGCAGGAAGCCGACATCACCCCCACCAACCTGAAGCGGTTGAGCGAGAATTTTCAGAAGCTCGGCACAACGGTAGAAAAAATGCACGATGTGGCCGATGTGGTCACCGTGACCGGCGATTTCACCCAGAAAACCCGCGAAACTTCTGCGGCGCTGGATAAGATGCGCCAGGCGTACACCTCGGCAGCAGAGGCCGTACATGCCTTCAACAGCTCTGCCGACGCCTCAAGGCAATTTCATGACCAGATCCAGCAGATGACGAAGAACCTGGCATCCCTCAATGCGCTCTATGAGCTGGAATTGCAGGATACCAACAACCATCTCAAGGCCATGAACCATTTTTACAGCAACCTGGCCAGCGCCTCGGAATCCATGGCAGGCAGCGTCGAGGACGCCAAGAATGCCCAGGCCCAGATCGGCTTGCTGGCGCGCAACCTCGGCAACCTGAATACGATCTATGGCAGCATGCTTTCCGCCATGCAGGGCCGGGCATGACCGGCGTAAAATAACAGGAGAAGAACCTTTCGGACAGGTCCGCTGTACAGCCGCCGCCGATCCACATTTTTCAGATTAAAGTTTGCGCCCATGTCATTATCATTACCCAGGCCACCCCGACAAAAGATGATCAACCTGATGTATATCGTGTTGACCGCTTTGTTGGCTTTGAACGTGTCCGCGGAAATACTGAATGCATTTAAAACGGTAAACAACAGCATATCGAATTCCAACGAGGCCATCGCTCAAAAGAATGCCCTGATCTACCAGCAGTTCGCCAAGCAGATGCAGCAGGACCCCCAGAAAGTAGGTCCGCTCAAGGCGGCGGCTGAAAAGGTCAAGCAGCAGACCGAGGCTATGTATACCTATATTGACAGCCTGAAGGAGCAAATCATCGCCGAAAGCGGAGGCAGGAACGAAGACGGGCAGATCAAAAGCATGGACAACCTGGACGCCGTATCCCGGGTCATGGAGAACTACAAGAAAGGACCGGAACTGAAGCAGAAGCTGGAAGCGCTTCGCAGCAGCCTGCTTACTTTCCTGGAACCCGCCAAAAGGGCCGCAGCGGAAAAAACCTTTCCCCTGCGTATAGAGATGCCGGAGGGTACCAAGAAAAAGACCTGGACCCAGGCTAATTTTGACATGGTCCCCACCATTGCGGCGGTGACCATTTTAGGCAAGTTCCAGAACGATATCCGGAACGCCGAGGCCGAGATCATCGACGACCTGTATGCCCGCATCAACGCCCAGGACTTCACCTTCGATACTTATGCACCGCTGGTGTCGGCCAATTCGGGTTATGTGATGAACGGGCAGAAATATGAGGCGAAGATCATGCTGGGGGCTTACAGCTCCACGGTGAACCCGACCATCACCGTCAACGGGCAACCCATTGAGGTGCAGAACGGCGTGGGTACCTTCTCGACGATTGCCTCCGGGGTGGGAGAGAAGACCTATACGGTAGCCGTGAGCCTGAAGGACAAGAACGGTGAGGCCAAGACATACACCACCACCGGCTCCTATATGGTGGGTGCCTCTTCGCTCTCCGTTTCGGCCGACAAGATGAACGTGCTCTTCATCGGGCTGGACAACCCCATCAGCATCGCCGCCGCCGGCGTGCCGGCAGAAAGCGTCAACGCCTCCATCTCTCAGGGCTCCCTGCACAAGGTCGGCACGGGGCAGTATATGGCCCGGGTGACCACCGTGGGTACGGCCAACGTGAATGTGACGGCGACCATCGGCGGCCAGGCCAAGAACCTGGGAACCATGAAGTTCAGGGTCATGCGGGTGCCCGATCCGGTCGCGGAGGTCGGAGGCAGCAAGGGCGGGCGCATGAGCGCCGCCGTTTTCCGCGCCCAGCTGGGGGTGCAGGCCGTGCTGGAGAACTTCTATTTCGATACCAAGTTCACCATCACGCATTTTACCGCAGGGTTCGACGGCTCCGGGTTCTCCGTTTATCTGGATGAGGAGTCCAATTCGGCATATTTTACGCCGACCATGAAGCAGTATATGGCGCGCTGCAAGCCCGGCACCCGCGTCTTTATAGACGAGATCAAGGGCAAGG
>CBINPH010000222.1:0-5908 GCA_966252445.1 uncultured Chitinophagaceae bacterium
ATCGACCACACCGTTCCCCCCGTCGCCGGGTCGGCCCGGCGCGAGAAGGCCGAACGGGCAGAGGATCCCGTACTGATGTAGCTGATGATGGCGGCCAGGCGGGGGTCTTCCAGGTCCCCCCAGTTGTATCCCACATAGTCATTCATCTCCTGGTCCGGGGTCATCCCCTGGTAATACTGCCCTCCCCCGGCGCTGTTGACCGTCTCGAAGTTGATGGCGTACATATCGGCTACATGGGCAAGGCCCGCGGTGTCGGTGACGAATTCAATGGGGATGACGAAGAAGCCCACCGGCTTGCCGTAGGTCTGCTGCCCCAAGATCTTCACATCCATGTATGGTTTCAGGTTGTTGATCGTCAGCTCGCTGGCAGACGCCGTGCCCGGGCCCACGATGAAGAAGACCCTGCTCAGGTTCAGGTTGGACGGGGCCAGGTCGAAGTTGATGGGATCGATGTAATCCTTCTTCAGGTCCGCCGTGCTGCTGAAATAGCTGGTCAGGGCGTCGTTGTACAGGTATTTGTACATGGCCTTGCCGTTGGCGGCGGCCGGAGCAATCAGGTTGTCCAGGTACTCGCTGCTGGCCACGGAGCCGCCACCGTTGTAACGGAGGTCCACGATGAGCTCGGTGATGCCGGCAGCCTTGAACTTGTCGAAAGCCGCGTCGATCTCGGCCTTGGCCTGCATGCCATTGGCGTCACTGCCTATGCTGACGAAGGAGTTGTACACAAAATATCCCACCTTGTGGGCGCCCACGGTGTATACGCTGTCCAGCAGCACGGGGTTGATGTGGTAGGTGGTGCGGGTCAGCTTCACCGTCGTCTCTTCGGTCTGGTCATGTTTGAAGGTAAAGGTGGTGCTTTCGTTGTCATAGAGGGCCTTCACAATGCGCTGGGAATTGGCTCCCCCGTCCAGGGTCATGTTGGTGTTCCCGTCCAGGGCGATGATGTCCCATCCCCGCTGCACGCCCGCTTTCCCCGCCGGGGAACCGGCATAAACATATATAGGCACGATATGGGGCAGGTCGTCCGTGTCGTAGGCGACGGTATACTCCATGCCGAAGTCGCCCAGCACCCCGCCTTCCAGCTCGCCCGCCACGGAGCCGCTGCGGTCCAGAAAGCTGTACTTGTCCACCTTCTTGCCGCCCACGACAGGATAACCGGCGATGCCCTGGCGGCCGCTGAGCAGCGAATCGGCATTGGGGAAAAGGCTGCTGAAAGGATCCAGTTCCGGCACCTGGTCGTACCAGTAGTACAGGGGCAGGTTGTCGGAGTCGGACTCGTTGATGTACCAGACATAGAATTTCAGGGAGTCCTCGTCCGAGCGGCGCTGCACTGCCGTCGTGTCGTCGTCGTTCATGGGCGGCTTGGAATGTTCCTTCTTACAGGCAGTCCACACCAGCAGGGAGGACACGAGCAGTACGCCGAGGCGGTACTTTCCTGAAAATCCTGAGTTCATATAACGGGTTTGGTCTGTGAGAACATGGAAAGATACGGTATAAATTCGGGATCAGAGCCCATAACGGGCCGAAATCTCCAGCATCCGGTCTATGGGTTTACGGGCGGCAGCAATAAGGGATGGATCCATGATGATCTCCGGTTTTTCGTAGGCCATGCAGAGGTACAGTTTCTCGAGGGTATTGAGTTTCATGTGGGGACAGTCGTTGCAGGCACAGCTGTTGTCGGGCGGAGCGGGGATAAAGGTCTTGCCGGGGGAGTTCTTTTCCATCTGGTGCAGGATGCCCGTCTCGGTGGCCACGATATAGGCGGGCGCGTTATCGCGCTGGGTAAACTTCAGCAGGGCCGTCGTGGAGCCTATGAAGTCGGCGATCCGCAGCAGGGCTTCTTCACATTCGGGGTGGGCGATGACCTTGGCCTCGGGATGCCGGATCTTCAGCCGGGTAATTTTTTCCAGGGAAAAGATCTCATGCACCTGGCAGGAGCCGTTCCACAGCAGCATGTTTCTGCCCGTTTTCTTGTTCAGGTAGGCTCCCAGGTTCCTGTCGGGAGCGAAGATGATGGGCTGCTCGGGAGGAAGGCTTTCGATGATCTTTTCGGCGTTGGAAGAGGTGCAGATGATGTCGCTGAGGGCCTTGACCTCGGCGCTGCAGTTGATGTAGGTGATGACCACGTGGTCGGGATGCTGCTCCCGGAACGCCCGGAACTGGTCCGCCGGCGCGCTGTCGGCCAGGGAACATCCGGCCCGCAGATCGGGCAGCAGGACCTTTTTGTCCGGGCAGAGTATCTTGGCGGTCTCGGCCATGAAATGCACCCCGGCGAAGACGATGATCTCGGCATCGGTAGCTGCGGCCTGCTGGGAAAGGCCCAGGCTGTCCCCGATGTAGTCGGCCACATCCTGTATATCGGGTTCCTGGTAGTAATGCGCGAGGAGGATGGCATGCTTTTCCTTTTTGAGCCTGTCGATCTCCGCGAACAGGTCCAGGGTCGGATCGACATCAACGTCCAAATATCCGTTTTTTTCCAGCATGCGCCGGGCCACCTCGAGGCTGTCTTGCATATTGATAATAGTTAATTAAATATATCTCCAGGACTACTATTATTAAGGCTGTGTATTTGTGGATATTTTACCCCGCCAGCAATAGCAAAATTAGTTGTTCTTTTCCGTACCGGGGGAATCCACAGGAAATGCACACCTCCTTAAAACGCCTGAAGGCCATTTTTAGTTGCTTTTCCACAGCCTGTGGACGGCGGGGCCGGGGGAAAAATAACCGGAGGACCTCCCGGGAAAACCATGCGTTTTCCTGTGGGTAACCGGGGCCGTTCTGGGAGCTCCGGGCAGGCAGGTGGAGCGTTCCCGTCGCGTCCCGGTATTTATCCCCGGGGGCGGAGCGGTTCTTCCACCGCCCGTCCACAACGACGGTGGAAAACCCGTGAAAGCCGTGCAGGCGCAGCGCGGTTTTCCGGGCGCCCTGCCGCGCTGATGTGCATAAAAGTCCGTCTGCGGAAACCCCTGAGCCCTGCGGGGCGCCGCCCCCTGCAAAAAAGACGCCAGAATGCCCGTCTCTTTTGCAGGGAAAGCTATTTTATCTATTTTTGCTTTCCTTTTAAATAAGCATAATTATAATATGTCTGTAATACAGAAGATACGGGAAAAGTACGCCACGGTGATGATCGTTGCCATTGTCGTGAGCTTGGTGGCTTTTCTGCTGATGGATGCTTTTGTGGGGCCAAAATCCTTCTTTAACCACCGGAACGAGGTAGGCAGTGTGAACGGCGAGGGCCTGGATTACCGGGAATTCCTCGCCAGGGAGCAGAACCTCGAGAACATTTACCGCGCCAATCAGCCGGATGTCAGCATGACCGAACAGATGCGCCGGCAGATCCGCGAACAGATATGGAGCCAGTTCATCAACGGGGCCCTGCTGGGCGAGGAATATGACAAGCTGGGCATCGGTTTCACCCCCGAGGAGATGAGCAGCCTGACCATGAGCGAGGATGCGGACCCGCAGATCAAGGCCCTCCCTGCCTTCCAGAATCCGCAGACGGGCGCCTTCGATCCCAACCGGGTAGCCCAGTTCATCCAGGAGCTGAAGGGCGCTCCTGCGGGCGATGCCCGCCGCGCCCAGTGGATACTGCTGGAGCAGAACCTGCAGGAAAGCAGCCTGCAGCGCAAGTTCAGCAGCCTGATCGCCAAGGCCCTGTATGTGCCGGCATGGCTGGCCCGGGAAAAAGAGGAGGAGAAAAGCCGTTACGCCGATATCGCCTATGTGGGCGTGCCTTACACCAGTGTCCCCGATTCAGCCGTGGCCCTCAGCGACAACGACCTGCAGGCCTACCTGAACAACCACCAGGCGGAGTTCCACCAGGAAGCTTCCCGGAAAATAGAATATGTGTCTTTTGTGCCGGTACCCACGGCCGAGGACAGCGCCACCGTGATGAAGGAGATCAGCTCCCTGAGGGCCGACATGGACACCCTGCCTCTGGAGGAGGTGCCCGGCTTCGTGAGCCGCAACTCCGAGACCGCCTTTTTCGATGGCTATGTGCCGGGATCTGCCCTGCAGGTGCCCCATGTCGATTCCATCACCGCGCTGGCGCCGGGCGCCATCTACGGACCCTATTTCGACGGGGGTAAGGTCACCTTCGCCGAAATGCTGGATAAGAAAACGCTTCCCGACTCAGTCTCCGTGCAGCATATCCTGCTGGGCGTGCAGCAGCGTACGGATACGGCCGCCCACCGGCTGGCCGACAGCCTGGCCGCCCTGCTGCGCGGCGGCGCCGACATCAACACCCTGGTCGCCACCTATTCCGACGACCCCGGCAAGACCCAGAATGGCGGCATATACGACCTGACGCCCACCAGCCAGATGGTCCCCGAATTCATGCAGTTCGCTTTCGATCACCGGAAGGGCGACATCGGCGTGGTGAAGACCCAGTATGGCTACCATGTGATGAAAGTGCTGGACCAGAAGCATTTCGAGATGGCCTACAAGATCGCCTACCTCTCCCGTCCCATGGATCCCAGCCAGCAGACGGACAATGCGGCCTTCGCTGCCGCCAGCCGCTTTGCGGGCACCTACGCCAACGGCCAGTTCAATGAGGGGGTGCAGAAGGAAGGCCTCAACAAGCAGGTTGCCGACAACATCAAAAAGACGGACTTCGCCATCGCCGGCATAGATGATGCCCGCAGCATCGTGCAATGGGCTTTCGGCGCCAAAACCGGGGAGGTTTCCCAGGTGTTCAGCCTGAACAACCAGTACGTGGTCGCCCAGCTCACCGGTGCCCGGGAGGAGGGCACGGCCAGCCTGGACGATGTGCGGCCCCAGATAGAGGCTGCCGTGCGCAGAGAGAAAAAGGCCGCCCGCATCGCCGGGGGGCTGAAGGGCAACACCCTGCAGGAGGTCGCCGCCTCGGCGAAGGATTCGGTACTTTATGCACAGCATATTAACTTCAACACCCCCTTTATCCCCAATGCAGGCTTCGAACCGCAGGTCGTGGGGGCCGCTTTCAACAGCGAGCTCAAGGGCGGGAAACTGTCCGCGCCCGTGTATGGGAACAGCGGCGTCTATGTGCTGCGGGTGGACTCGGTGTTTACCGAGCCCGTGGACAGCAGCGCCCGGCCCCAGCAGCTGCAGATGGAGCAGTCGGCCCTGCAGCAGCAGGTGCTGTCCCAGCTGCTCGATGTGCTCAAAAAGCAGGGGGATGTCGAGGACAACCGCCTCAAATATTTTTAAATAAAGCCATTCTCATACCCCATGACGCGGGGAAGGACGGCCGCCCCTGGGCGGTCGTTCGCATTCAACCATCTCCGGCGGGGGATGTTGTACCTTTATGCACACGGGCCACGGCCTGGCAAAGCACCCATCTATGGCTGAAATCGTCAACAAGATAGCTTCCAGCGGCCTGGTCACCCTGGACCTCGCCGAGTACCTGCCTGCTGAGGAGGAGATGCTGGTCTTCGACCTGGCGCCTTTTTTGTTCCGCGGCCTGGTGCTGCGCGAAAAGGATTTCCGGGAGGCGCTGCGAAGCCATGACTGGAGCCCTTATGCGGGCCGCATCGTCACCATCACCTGCAGTGCGGACGCCATCATCCCGCTCTGGGCCTACATGCTGGTCGTCACTTACCTGGCGGAAGCCCGGGAGGTGTTCTTTGGAGACCGTGAGGCCGGCCTGCGCCAGGCGGTTCTGTCCAGGCTGAAGGCCCTGGATGCGGAGCAGTTCCGGGATCGGCGGGTGGTGCTTAAAGGCTGCGGGGAGCGTCCTGTCCCCGCCGACGCCTATGTGGCGCTGATGCACCTGCTGATGCCCGTGGCCCGCTCGGTGATGTTCGGTGAGCCCTGCAGCACCGTGCCTGTCTACAAAAGAAAAGGAGCGGCAAGCGCCGATGCGGTATAGGACGCCGGGATACGGATGGGCCCTGCTGCTGACGGCCTGCCTGGCCGGCTGCGGGCCGCG
>CBINPH010000223.1:0-5905 GCA_966252445.1 uncultured Chitinophagaceae bacterium
GGCCTGGTGCCCCTTGGCATAGGCATGAACATCGACTTCGTGTCCCTGTTCACCCACCTGCAGCCCGATCTCTACTGGGGCGGCGACAACGCCGACTTCTGGGGTCCGCTGTGCTGGACGATGATCTTCGGGCTGGCCTTCGCCACCTTCCTCACCCTCATCCTGGTGCCGGCGATGTACATGATCATGTACCGCCTGCTGCCCATGAAAAAGTTCTATGGGGGCAAGTGGGTGAGCTTCACGGGGCTTATCCCGCCCGTGTTCATCATCCTCGCGCTGATATACTGGATCTTCCATAAAAGACCCAAAGGGACGCCCACCGGCCGCGTACCGGCGCCGGCAGAGGCGACCTGATCACCTTTTGACAGTTGTAGGTTTAATTTAGGCCGGGGTATTCTTGCCCCGGCTTTTTTTTCGTTGTACGTCCCTGTGCAGCTCATGTAATTATTCGGGAGGGAAGCGAAAAATGGGGTAATTTGGCCCACCGCGGACCTGTATTCCTGTCGCTGAGCGGTCGCGGAGCAAACAGGTGCATAATGGTCAAGAAATTGTCATCAGGCCGCTTTGAACAACTGACCTACCGGGATGAAGGACAGGGTTTTCCGCTGATGCTGGTGCATGGGTTCCCCATGGACGGGCATCTGTGGGACGCCCAGGTGCCGGCCCTGCGTCAGCGCTTCCGTCTCCTTGTGCCCGACCTCCCGGGCAGCGGCGCCTCTCCGCTGACCACCCCGCTGAGCATAGCGGACATGGCCGAAAGCCTGCATGACATCCTTCGCTGGGAGCAGATCGGGCGCTGCGTGATGGTGGGCCATTCCCTGGGTGGCTATGTCACCCTGGCCTTCGCCGAAAAATATCCCCGCATGTTGCAGGGTTTCGGACTTTTCCATTCCACGGCCTACGCCGATACGGCGGAGAAGCGCCGGGACAGGGAAAAAGCCATCGCCCTCATGGAAGGGTATGGTTCGGCCGCCTTCCTCCGGCAAATGATGCCGGGCATGTTTTCCCGGCGGTACCGCAGCGAGCGCCGCAGCGAGCTGGCCGCCCTGATCCAGGAGCGTTCATCGACGCCGGTGGCCACCCTGGTCGCCTATTACCGGGCCATGATGGCCCGCCCCGACAGGACGGCCGTACTGGAGCAAACCAAAACACCGGTTTTGTTCGTTATGGGAAAGGAGGACGTCGCCGCCCCGGCGGGAGACATGCTCCAGCAGGCCCTGCTGCCGGCGCTCGCGAGTGTCCACGCCTTCGGCGACGTGGCGCACCTCGGCATGCTGGAGCACCCGGAGCAGTCCGCCCGCATCCTGGAAGATTTCGCCGCCTTTTGCGTGGATTATCCGTTCAACGCATCCAATCCGACCCGGTGAGAAAATGGCTATGGCTCATATCGTCCCTGTTCTGGACCGTCGCCGCCGAGGCCCACCACATCATCGGCGGGGAGATGTCTTACCGTTCCGAGGGGCATGACGGGAACACCTATGTCTACCGGGTATTCCTGAAGCTGTACCGGGGCTGCGAGCCCATAGACCGGAACCACGCTGCCCTGGACGGTCTGATCACCCTGACGGTCTACAACAACGACAACGGGCAGATCGCCACCATGATCGAAAACCTGCCCCTCACCGGCCCCGACCTGTCCTCCAAGCAGCGCAACGACCCCTGCATCGTCAACCCGCCTCAGATCTGCTACCAGGTGGGCACCTATCAAGGCCGCGTGCGGCTGGCCCTGAACAGGACCGGTTATACGGTGGTGTATCAGCGCTGCTGCCGCAGCGACCTCCTGCTCAACGTCAACACCCAGGGCTCTGTCGGCGCCACCTTCTTCGCGGTCATCCCGGGCACGGAGAACGGCGTGCCGGGCGACAACAGCCCGGTGTTCAGCAACGAGGAAGCCGTGCTGATCTGCAGCAAGGGCAGGGTGGACTACACCTACGCCGCCACGGACGACGACGGGGACGAGCTGCGGTATTCCTTTGTCACCGGCTACCGGGGCGGCGAGGGAGACAACAACCAGCCCATACCCGCCCTGGCCCCGCCTTACCCGGAGCTGACCTTCCGCACCGGGTTCGCCGCCACGCATCCCCTGGGTCCCGACGTCACCATAGACCCCGTCACCGGGGAGATCAGCGGGCGCACCAACCTGACGGAGGGCTCCTACGACATCACCGTCTGCGTCAGCTCCTACCGCAACGGGAAGCTCATCGGGCAGCATTACAAGGACTTCCAGTTCGAGGTCCACGACTGCCATCGGGTGGTGCTGGCCGACATCCCTACCCTCTTCAACGACTGCAAGGGCAGCACCATCTCCTTCCCCAACAACAGCACCCCCGGCAAGACATACCGCTGGGACTTCGGGGACGGGCAGACCTCGACGGAATACACCCCCACACACACCTTCACCGACACGGGGGTCTATCATGTCACCATACAGGTGGACCCGGACCTGTCCTGCGGCGACAGCATGGGAGCCGACGTACACATCTTCCCGGGTTTTGAGGCCCGCTTCGATTATGCGGGCAGCTGCCTGCAGTTCCCCACGGCCTTCCGGGACCGGAGCGTCAAAAACCAGTTCGACAAGATCACGGGCTGGCAGTGGAGCTTCGGCACCGGTGACGCCGCCCAGGACCAGAACCCCGCCTATCAGTACACCCGGACCGGGGTCTTCCCCGTCAGCCTCACGGTGAGCACCGAGAAAGGCTGCGAGCAGACGGTCAGCCAGACCCTCAACATCTATGACAAGCCGCCGCTGTCCGTCTCTCCGCCGGACACCATCCTTTGTTACCTGAACAGCCTGCAGCTGAGCGCTTCCAGCACCCTGCCCGGCAGCTTCCAGTGGTCGCCGGCCTACCAGATCAGCAATACCCGCAGCGCCCGGCCGGTGGTGTCCCCCCAGGAGGACACGACCTACCAGGTCACCTTTACGGACAACCAGGGTTGCGTCAATACGGCCTCGGTGCGGCTGCGGGTCAAGGACACCCTGCTCATCAGCGCAGGGGTAGACACCACCATCTGCGCCGGGGACCCCCTGCCGCTGCAGGGCAGCGCCGACGACCCCTATGCCTTCCGCTGGTACGACCAGGGCGGAGCGCTCCTCAGCGAAGGGCTGCAGACGACGGTCACCCCGGACCAGAGCCAGGCATACCGGCTGGAGGCCACCCTGGGCAGCTGCCTCAGCAACGATACCCTTTTCGCCCGGCTGGTCCCTTACCCCCAGGCCCGCGCCGCACCCGACACCAGCATTTGCTACGGGGATGCCATCCTCCTGCAGGGCAGCGGAGGCGCCTATTACCGCTGGACCCCCGCGACGGGGCTCAGCGACAGCACCCTGCGCACACCCCGGGCCCAGCCCCTGGACACCACGAGTTATGTGCTCAGCGTCACCGATACGCTGGGCTGCCCCAAGCCCGCCAGCGACACCATCACCGTGGCGGTGGTCCCGCCCGTGCAGGCCTATGCCGGGCAGGACACCATCATCACCCTGGGGCATTCTTTCCAGCTGCACGCCACGGGAGGCACGGACTATACCTGGTCGCCGGCGACCGGTCTCAGCGATCCCTTCATCCCCGACCCCGTGGTCAGCGGAGACCAGGACGAGCTGTATGCCCTGCGGGTGGCCACGCCGGAGGGCTGCCTGGGCTATGACTCGATCTACGTGCGCTACATCAAGGGGCCGGACCTCTATGTGCCGAACGCCTTCACCCCCAACGGGGACGGCCAGAACGACGTCTTCAGGCCCATACCCGTCGGCATCACCCGCATCAGCTCTTTCCGGGTCTATAACCGCTGGGGAGAGCTGGTCTTCGAGACCAAGGACTACATGAAAGGGTGGGACGGCCGGTTCCGGGGCAAGCCTGCCGGCCTGGGCACCTACGTATGGGTGGTGCAGGGGGTGGACTTCAACAACAAACCCATAGAAAAGAAAGGCGCCGTGACCCTGATCCGCTGAGGCGCTGCGGAAGGCGGAGAACCCTTGCCCCCGCTGTCTTATCTTTGCTGCACACAAACCATATCCCATGAACCGACCTATTGCCCTCATCACCGGAGCCACCGCCGGCTTCGGGGAAGCCTGCGCCGAAGCCCTGGCCGCTGCGGGCTACGACCTCATCATCACCGGCCGCAGGGCCCGGACCCTGGAAGCCGTGGCCGCGGGCCTGCAGAGCCGCCACGATGCACGCGTGCTGGCCCTGGCGTTCGACGTCCGGGACCGGGCGGCCTGCGAAGCCGCCGTGGCGGGCCTGGAAGGGGCATGGCGGGAGGTCTCGGTGCTGGTCAACAACGCGGGGCTGGCCCTGGGGCTGGCGCCCGTGGATGAAGGGCTGCCCGGGGACTGGGATACCATGATCGACACCAACGTCAAGGGCCTGCTGTACATGAGCCGGGCGGCCATCCCCCTGCTGAAGGCCACGGGGCGCGGGCATATCGTCAACATCGGGTCTACGGCCGCCAAGGACGTGTACCCCGGGGGCGGGGTATACTGCGCCACCAAGCGCGCCGTGGAAGCGCTCTCCCAGGCCATGCGCATCGACCTGCTGCCCTATGGCATCAAGGTGACGGCCATCCACCCGGGCGCCGCGCGCACCGAGTTTTCCAAGGTCAGGTTCAAGGGGGATGAAACGCGGGCCGACAAAGTGTATGAAGGCTTCGAGCCGCTCAGCGCCGCCGATGTCGCCGAGGTGGTGCGGTACTGTGTCAGCCTGCCGCCGCATGTATGCATCAACGACCTGGTGCTGACCTGTACGGCCCAGGCCAATGCATTTTTCACGCACAAGCAGGCCTAATCCTACGGGTAAGGTCCGGAAAGTTTTTTACACGTCCAGCTTGGCGTAGCGGGCGTGCTTCTCGATGAATTCACGGCGGGGAGGCACCTCGTCGCCCATGAGCATGCTGAAGATCAGGTCCGCCTCGGCGGCGCTCTCTATGGTCACCTGCTTCAGCAGCCGGGTGTCGGGGTTCATGGTGGTGTCCCAGAGCTGCTCGGCATTCATTTCCCCGAGGCCCTTGTACCGCTGCACGGTGACGCTTTCTTCCTTGCCGCCGCCGGCGATGCGCTTCACGGCCTCGCGGCGCTGCTCTTCGGTCCAGCAGTATTCCTGCTCCTTGCCTTTCTTGACCAGGTAGAGCGGGGGCTGGGCGAGGTACACATACCGCTGTTCCACCAGTTCTTTCATGTGGCGGAAGAAGAAGGTCAGGATCAGGGTATCGATATGGGAGCCGTCCACGTCGGCATCCGTCATGATGATCAGCTTATGGTAGCGGAGCTTCGAAAGGTTCAGGGCCTTCTCGTCGTCCTCGGTGCCGATGGTGACCCCCAGGGCGGTATAGATGTTCTTGATCTCCTCGTTCTCGTAGACCTTGTGCTCCAGGGCCTTCTCCACATTGAGGATCTTACCTCTCAGGGGCAGGATGGCCTGGAAGTTCCGGTCCCTGCCCTGCTTGGCGGTGCCGCCTGCAGAGTCGCCCTCCACCAGAAAGAGCTCGCAGTGCTCGGGGTCCTTGTCCTGGCAGTCGGCCAGCTTGCCGGGCAGGCCGCCGCCGGTCAGCACGCTCTTGCGCTGCACCAGCTCCCTGGCCTTGCGCGCCGCATGGCGGGCCTGGGCTGCGAGGATCACCTTGTTGATGATGGTCTTCGCCTCGCGGGGATGCTCTTCCAGGTAAGCGGTCAGGGCATTGCCCACGGCGCTGTCGACCACGCCCATCACGTCGGAGTTGCCCAGCTTCGTCTTGGTCTGTCCCTCGAACTGGGGCTCGGGGACCTTGATGGAGATGATGGCGCTGAGGCCCTCGCGGAAGTCGTCGCCGCTGATCTCCAGCTTCAGCTTTTCGAACATCTTGTTGCGCTCCCCGTAGGCCTTGAAGACCCGGGTAATGGCGCGCCGGAAGCCGGCCACATGGGTGCCGCCCTCTA
>CBINPH010000224.1:0-5850 GCA_966252445.1 uncultured Chitinophagaceae bacterium
TCCTGCAGCGCGGCGACCGTCCGGATGAGGATTTCGTACAGCTGGTCCTCGGGCGGAACTCTCCCCAAGAAAGGTTCTCTTCCCTGGCTGACCGGCTGCGGCAGATCGAAGGCATCCGTGAGATCAGTTTTCATACCGAAAAAGAACTGCACGAGGGCTGAGTCCCCATTCAACCACCCGCCTATGCGTCACCCTACCCGAATCCTTTTTTTACTGCTCACGTTGAGCAGCCTCTCCCTGCAGGCCTGGGCCGGCAGGGTGGACACCATTATGGTGCACAGTGCGTCCATGCACAAGGATATTCCCTGCGTAGTCATCCTCCCTGCCGGGTATGACGAAGGGAAAACAGCGTTCCCCGTGTTGTACCTGCTGCACGGCTACAGCGGCAATTACCGTGACTGGATCACCCAGGCCCCCGTCCTGGCCGGCGCCGTAGACCAGTACCAAACCCTCATCGTCTGTCCGGACGGGGGGTATGGCAGCTGGTACCTGGATAGCCCCATGGACAGCGCCTGGCGCTATGAGACCTTCGTCGCCACGGAGCTGGTCACGGCCATCGACGCGCGTTACCGTACCCTGGCGGACCGCGCCCACCGGGCCATCACCGGCCTGAGCATGGGCGGCCACGGGGCTTTTTACCTGGCCTTGCGGCATCCTGATGAATTCGGGGCGGTGGGGAGCATGAGCGGCGGCGTGGATATCCGCCCGTTTCCCAACAACTGGGATCTGAAAAAGCGGCTGGGCGACCTGGCCACTCACCCGGACAACTGGGAAAAAAACACGGTGATCAACCTGGCGGACTCGCTGAAGCCTGGGGAGCTGAAGATCGCCTTCGAATGCGGGACCGAAGATTTTTTCATCAAGGTCAACCGCGCCTTGCACGAGAAGCTGCTGGCCATGGGCATTGGCCATGACTATACCGAGCGGCCCGGGAAGCACAACTGGGATTACTGGCGCAATGCCATCGGATATCAGTTGCTTTTCTTTCACCGGTTCTTTTCCGGGCGTTGACGCCGTCCGCCCATGCCGCGCAGGCGGCACCCGTTTAATCCTTGCGCTATGATAGATTCGAGAAGAGACTTCATCAAACAGGCCGCGCTGCTGGCCGGGGGTACCGGCCTCTTGGGTGCCCTGCCGGCATCGGTGCAGAAGGCGCTGGCCATCAACCCCGCCCCCGGAACGACCTTCGAGGATGCCGAGCATGTCGTGCTCCTGATGCAGGAAAACCGTTCCTTCGATCATTGCTACGGCTCGCTGAGGGGTGTCCGGGGCTTCCACGACCCCAGGGCCATCGACCTGCCGAACGGCTCTCCGGTCTGGTTGCAGACCAACAAAGCAGCGGAGACCTATGCGCCTTTTCGCCTGGACATCAAGGATACCAAGGCGACCTGGATGAGCTCGTTGCCGCATTCCTGGACCAACCAGGTCAGGGCCGCCAATGGCGGTAGGCATGACGGCTGGCTGGATGCCAAGCGTTCCGGCCACAAAGCCTATGCCGACATGCCGCTGACGATGGGCTTTTACAACCGCGAGGATATTCCTTTCTACTATGCCCTGGCGGACGCCTTTACGGTCTGCGACCAGCACTTCTGTTCCTCCCTGACCGGCACCACGCCCAACCGCCTTTTTTTCTGGACCGGCACCATACGGGAAAAACCTGTCAGCGACTCCCCCGCCAACGTCGACAATTCGGACGTCGATTACGACAGTCCCGCGAGCTGGACCACCTTCCCCGAGCGCCTGGAGGAAGCGGGTATTTCCTGGAAAGTATACCAGAACGAACTGAGCATAGACACCGGCCTGGAGGGAGCCCAGGAAGAGTGGCTGGCGAACTTTACCGACAACCCGCTGGAATGGTTTACCCAGTACAGCGTCAGGCATCATCCCGCCCATATCCGGTACATGGAGCAGCGGGTGAAGGCCCTGCCGGCAGAGATCGCCACCCTGCAGGGAAAGGACACTAAGGAGGCCCGGACGGCCATAGCCAAAAAAACGCAGGAGCTCAAAGCGCTGCAGGAAGCCCTGCAGGTCTATGGAGCCAAGCCCCTGCCAGAACAACGTCAGCGTATACACGATAAGGCATTCACAACCAACACCGGCGACCCCGACTACCGGAACCTGGACGATCTGGAATATGAGGACAACGGGGTAAGCCGCCGCATGCAGGTGCCCAAGGGCGACGTGCTGCACCAGTTCCGGGAGGACGTCAGCAAAGGCCAGCTCCCCACCGTATCCTGGCTGGTGGCGCCCGAGAACTTTTCCGACCATCCCGGCGCCCCCTGGTATGGGGCCTGGTATGTATCCGAGGTGCTCGACATCCTCACCCGCAACCCGGAGGTCTGGAAGAAAACCATCCTGATCCTGACCTACGACGAGAACGACGGATATTTCGATCATGTGCCTCCGTTCGCGGCCCCGGAGCCCGGCAACCCCAAATCAGGAAAATGTTCCGGCGGTGTGGACACCACGCCGGATTATGTCACCCCTGCTGAAGTAAGCCGCCTGAAAGGACAACCCAAGGACCCCGAGATGCCGTCGCCCATAGGGCTGGGTTTTCGCGTCCCCATGGTCGTCGCCTCGCCCTGGAGCCGTGGGGGCTGGGTCAATTCACAGGTCTTCGACCATACCTCGGTATTGCAGTTTCTGGAGGGCTTTGTCCACCGCCGCAGCGGCAAGTCCATACGGGAGGAAAATATTTCCGACTGGAGGCGCACCGTCTGCGGTGACCTGAGCTCCGTTTTTCGTCCCTACAACGGGGAGACCATCGAGCTGCCTCCCTTCGTGGAGAAGCAGCCTTTTGTGGAAAGCATTTTTAATGCCCAGTTCAAGGCCCTCCCTGCCGGCTTTCGCCGCCTGGATACTGCTGATGTGGAAGCGGTAAAACAGGGCAGGGGCGTTTCCGTATTGCCGGTGCAGGAACCGGGGCTGCGGCCTTCCTGCGCCCTGCCTTATGAGCCTTATGCGGATGGTCATCCATCCTCTGACGGACGTTCTTTCGTTCTCCGTCTGGAGGCGGGGAACCGTTTTTTTGGGGACCGCTCCGCCGGCATCCCTTTCAAGGTCTATGACATGGTCCACTATGGCGTCCGGGATTATGCGGTCCGGGCCGGAGACCGGCTGACGGACACCTGGACCCTGGAGCCGGGACCTTATCATTTCCGGGTGTACGGGCCGAATGGTTTTTTCCGGGAGTTCCGGGGCCTGCCGGACCCCGCGCCCGAAGTCCGCTGCGGATACGAAACCGCAGGCCGCCGCCCTACCGGACGGCTGCGCCTGGAACTGCAGCCTGCCGGGACGGCTACGCACACCATCGAGATCCGGGACAACGCCTATGGAGCGGCCCCCCTCACCCGCACCCTGAAGGCGGGGCGCCGGAGTACCTTGGTGCTGGACTTGAAGGAAGGACAGGGCTGGTATGACCTGAGCATTGGCCTGCAGGGACGACCGGATTTCAGCCGGCGTTATGCCGGCCGGGTGGAGACCGGAAAAGCGGCGGTCAGCGATCCGGTCATGGCCAGACCCCGCAACCGGACAAATCACTGAATGTGGTGTATCTTTACCCTCTGTTATGACCAATACTTCCCTGCCCCGCCTGGAGGTCTGTCCTTCACCCGCTCTTTTGCATTTGTATGATGTCAGCGACAGCATTGTCGTCATCATCGACGTGTTCAGGGCCACCTCGACCATCGCTACCGCCTTGCACAACGGTGCCGCCAAGGTGATCCCCGTAGCGACCGTCGAGGACTGTATCCGGATAGGCGCCTCCCTCGGCGCCATCACCGCCGGTGAACGCGACGGGCTGATCGCTCCCGGCCTGCAACACGGCAATTCCCCTTTCGAATATCACCGGACTTTTGTGGAGGGCCGTACCCTCGTGCTGACCACCACCAACGGCACAAGGCTGCTGCACATGGCGTCTGGGGCCCGGCAGATTATCACCGGATCTTTTCCGAACCTGTCGATGGTATGCGAGTACCTGCAGCAGCAGGGACAGCCGGTGCTGCTGGGCTGTGCAGCCTGGAAGGACAGGGTCAATATGGAAGACATGCTGTTTGCCGGCGCGGTGATCCACCGCATCAAGGCCGGCTTCCAGATCAGCTGCGACTCGGCGCTGGCGGCCGAGACGCTGTACATGCAGTATCAGCATGACCTGCTTCGCTTTATCCGCAAGACCTCGCATTACCGGCGCCTCGCCCGATATGGCCTGGAAAAGGATATCGAATACTGCCTGCTGCCTGATGTAGCGCCCTCCCTTCCCCTGCTGGTGAACGGGGAACTCGTGCACAGGCCGCTGCCCTCCGTGAATGCTGCGGCCATGCGCAGCCTGCCTTAATCCAGTGATGTGGCAGGAAAGATGCTGTCGGGCCCGAACCGCTGATTGAGTTCGTCAATGGTTTTGTAGAGTTTGACCTGGGTATCCTCGTTGTCGAACAGGTCCAGTTGTTGTCCTCCTTCGATAAGCTGGCTGTACCGTATACCCAGGAGGCGTACGGCTTTCTGCCCGGTATAGAAGCGGTCGAGCAGTTGTCTGGCTGCTGTGAAAAGCTTGTGGGAGGAAGCCGTCGCCGGTATGGTTTGCTGCCGGGTGATCGTCTCGAAGTCGGCATAGCGGATCTTGATGGCTACACAGCTGCAAAAGCGGCGTATGCGCCGCAATTCCCTCCCGTTCTCCGCATTCAGTTTCAACAGGGTTTTTTCCAGGATGCTTTTTTCACGGATGTCCTCGTCGAAAGTGGTTTCCGAAGACAGGGACTTCTGCTCCCGGTCCATGCTTACCTCGCTGTCGTCGATGCCGTTGGCCCGGCGCCACAGGACCAGCCCCTGGCGTCCAAACAAGGTGCTGAGCGTATCCTTGGAACTGGCGGCCAGCTGTCCCAGGGTGAAGATGCCGACCCGGTGCAGCCACTGAGCCGTTTCGGGGCCTATACCGGGCATTTTTTCCACCGCCAGGGGCGCAAGAAAGGCCTTCTCGGTACCGGGCGGCACGTGGACCCGGCCGTTCGGCTTCACCGTATCTGTCGCCACCTTGGATACCAGTTTGTTGAGGGAGAGCGCGAAGGATATAGGCAGGCCGGTCTCCCGGATGATGCGTTCCCGCAGTCCGCTGGCCCAGGCGAATATGGTCTCGTGGGTGCCCATGCCCGTCAGGTCCAGGTAAAACTCATCAATGGAGGCCTTTTCATAGCGGGGCGCCTCCCGGGCGATCATCTCGGTTACCCGCCGGGAGAAATCTCCATAGTCGCCATGCCGTGGCGGAACGACGACGGCTCCCGGGCACAGCTTCAGGGCATGTACCATGGGCATGGCGGAGTGCACGCCGAAGGCCCTGGTCTCGTAACTGCACGCTGCCACCACGCCCCGGCCCGACAGGCCCCCGACAATCAGGGGACGGCCTTCCAGGGAGGGATCCTTCAATCGCTCGACAGAGACGAAAAAGGCATCCAAGTCAAAATGCGCGATGGCCCGGACGGTATCTTGCTGCATGCTTGCCCAAAGATACACCCCCAGACGGTTCAGGCTCCGGCGGTCCTGGTGAATTAACTCCGCGGGCATCAAAATACTAAAAATTTTAGTTTTTTAGACCAATTTCTTTGCTATATTTGGGCGCCTTCCCTGGTGAAGCCTCATATCCATGGACCTGATCAACACAGCGGTCACGCCGGTCAAGGAACTGATCGCCTTTTTGTACAAAAAGGCTCAGACCCGGGATGTACATAAGCGACAGATCATCCGTGAGCTGCGCCATAACCTCATCGTCTTCGACAATGCCTTTATCAATGGGGTGTCCCCGGACCTGCTCATCCGGCATTTGTCAAACGATGCCATCCGGGAAGCCGTCAAGGCCAATTT
>CBINPH010000225.1:0-5836 GCA_966252445.1 uncultured Chitinophagaceae bacterium
CAACGAGGTGGTGGTGGTCGGCTACGGCACCCAGAAAAAGGCCAACCTGACGGGCGCCGTCAGCCAGGTGGGCAGCGACGTACTGGACAACCGCTCCCTGCCCAACCTGACGCAAGGGTTGCAGGGAACCATCCCCAACCTGAACATCACCATGCTGGACGGCAAGCCCATCCAGTCGCCGGAATACAATGTCAGGGGTACCACGTCCATCGGGCAGAAAGGCAGCGCCCTGGTACTCATCGACGGGGTGGAAGGCGACCCCAGCCTCATCAATCCCAGCGATGTGGCCAGCATCACCGTGCTGAAGGACGCGGCTTCTGCGGCCATTTATGGGGCACGCGGGGCCTTCGGCGTGGTCCTGATCACGACCAAGGACCCTCAAAAAGGTAAAACCTCGATCCGCTATTCGTCCAGCTATTCCTTCAAAAGCCCGACGGCCATTCCGGATGAGGTGACCAACGGTTACCTCTGGGCCAAGATGTTCAGCGAAGCCTGGTCGGCGACCTATAACTATACCCAGATAGCCCAGAATGTCAACAAGACACTCAAATTCTCCCAGGATTACCTCGACGCCCTCAAAGCGCACGACGAAGATCCGAGCCTGCCCAAGACGGAAGTCGGCCCCAACGGGGAATACCAGTATTTCCACAATACCGACTGGTACGGCCTGCTGTACAAGCCGCACAATTTCGCCACGGACCAGAACATCACCATCTCGGGCAGCAGTGACAAAGCCAGCTTTTATCTCACCGGCCGCTACTACAACCAGACGGGCATCTTCCGGTACAACTCGGATGATTACCGCATGTACAACTTCAGGGCCAAGGGATCCGTACAGGTGTTGCCCTGGCTGGAGGTCAACAACAACACGGCCTATTCGAGCATGACCTACCACAACCCCCTGAACGTGGGGGAGGGAGGAGGCATCTGGCGCAACATGTCGGATGAGGCCCATGCGATGGCGCCCCTGCTGAACCCCGACGGCACGCTGACCTATTCGGCGGCCTACACGGTGGGCGATCTTTTTTACGGGAAGAACGGCATCGACTTCAACGACGCCATGCTGATGAATACTACCGGCGTGGTCGCCCGCTTCTTCGACAACAAGTTCCGGATAAACGGCAACTTCACGTTCCAGCAAAGCAATGGCCGCCAGCAACGTATCCGGGTGCCCATACCCTACAGCACCAAACCGGGGGTCATCAATTACCTGAGCACCCAGTACAACGATTTCCAGAAGCTCAACAGCCACAAATCGTATATCGCCGCGAACCTGTACGGTGAATACGAAAACACCTTCGCCAGCGCCCACCATGTGAAAGCCATGATCGGGTACAACTTCGAACAGGAGCGGTTCGAAAGCACCACCGTGCTCCGCAACGGCCTCATCTATCCGGACGCCCGGGACATCAGCCTGGCCCTGGGCCAGTCCATTTCCACGGACGGAGGCTGGGAACAGTGGGATATCCTCGGAGGGTTCTTCCGCTTCAACTACGGGTACAAGGACCGGTACCTGCTTGAAGTGAACGGCCGCTATGACGGCTCCTCAAAATTTCCCAGCGATCAGCAGTTCGGGTTCTTCCCCTCGGTCTCCGCGGGATGGCGCCTGTCCCAGGAGCCCTTCTGGCACGTGTCCAAAGACCTCGTCAACGACCTCAAGATCCGTTTGTCGTATGGTTCCCTCGGCAACGGGAACATCAATTCCTACAATTTCCTGGAGATCTTCAACATCAGCCAGTCGGGCCGCGTGCTCGGCGGGGAAAGGCCCCAGCAGACCAGCGCCCCCGGCGTAGTCCCCGACGGGCTGACCTGGGAGACCTCCACCACGGAGAATATCGGCCTGGACCTGACCATGCTCGACAGCCGGCTGTCGTTCACGGGCGACGCCTATATCCGGCGAACCACCAACATGTTCACCGTAGGGCCCACCTTGCCGGATGTCTTCGGCACCACCGTCCCGAAAGGCAACTACGCTGATCTCAAGACCAGGGGATGGGAGGTCTCCCTGACCTGGCAGGACCAGCTTGGGCTTGATGCCGCGCCCTTTCACTACAGCGTAACGGTGAACCTGTCGAACTACGCCGCAGAGATTACCAAATACAACAACCCGGACAAGAAGCTGAGCGACTATTATGTGGGGGAACGCATCGGGGAGCTCTGGGGCTATGTCACGGAAGGATACTGGACCGACAAGGATGTGGACCAGGCCGCCGCCATGAATGTCAACATCAGCAACAATTCGTCGGTGTGGCTGCCCGGTGACATCAAGTTTCAGGACCGGGATGGAGACCAGGTCATCACCCACGGCAACCAGACGGTGGACAACCCCGGCGATATGAAGATCATTGGCAACACCGAGCCCCGGTATATCTTCGGGGTCAACTTGGGCGCCGACTGGCACCATTTTTTCCTGGGCGCTTTTTTCCAGGGGGTCGGCAAGCAGCAATGGTATCCCGATCAGAACTCGGATGCCTTCTGGGGCCAGTATAACCGGCCGTACAACCACCCCCTCAAATCCCAGCTGGACAAGATCTGGTCCGAGGATAACCCCAACGCCTATTTCCCACGTTACCGCGGATATGTGGCCCTGTCCGGGGAACGGGAGCTTAGCCTGCCCCAGACCAAATACCTGCAGAATGTCGCGTATATCCGGCTGAAAAATATCCAGCTGGGCTATAACCTGCCCACGGCCATCGTATCCAGGATCAAAATGAAGCAGGCGCAGCTCTATGCGTCGGCGGAAAACATATGGGTGTGGTCGCCGATGTTCAGGATCACCGACCACAACCTCGACCCGGAGAGCATCCATGGCTCGGACAGGGTGCTGACCAGCGGCACGAGCGGTGACGGCCAGAATTATCCGATACTGAAAAGCATCACCCTCGGATTGTCGGTGACCTTCTAACCCAAAAAAAGACGATCATGAAGATACGATATGCTATAGCTGCGCTGGTGCTGGGTGCAACCCTGCTGGTCAGCGCCTGCCACAAGATCCTGGATCAGGAACCCAGGGACAGCGGCAACAAGGAGGTCGTTTTTGGCAGCGAAGAGGGCCTGGCCCTGTATGCCAACTCCTTTTACAATATCATCCCCAGCGCAGGAGATATCCAGCGCGGAGACAACATGAGCGATTACGGCGCACGCACGCAGGTGCCGGACTTCCTGCGCCCGAACGTATACAGCGCCACCCAAAGCACCGGTTGGGACTGGGCGCCTTTACGCAACATCAATTACTTTATCGCCAACTGCAACGATCCCCGTGTGGACCAGGCCGTGCGGGAGAATTACCTGGGCTTGGCCCGGTTCTTCAGGGCCTGGTGGTATTTTCGCATGGTAAAGCGCTTCGGCGACGTGCCCTGGTATAGCCAGCCCCTGGCCGTCGATGACTCGGCGGCACTCTACAAACCCAGGGATCCCCGTACACTGGTCATGGACTCGGTGCTCGCTGATCTTGACTACGCCTGCACCCATATAACGTCGACAGGCGACCCCAGCGCCACACGCATCACCAAGTGGGTGGCCTACGGCCTGAAGTCGCGCATTTGTCTTTTCGAAGGCAGCTTCCGGAAATACCATGACGAATACAACCTGCAGAACACGGCCGACCGCTGGCTGAACGAGGCGGCGGCAGCGGCGAAAAAGGTCATGGACAGCAGCGGCTTTGCCCTGAACGAATCCGGAGGGCCGACCAGCAGCTACCGCCAGCTGTTCATCAGCCCGAAGCCGGTAACCGAAGAAGTGATGCTGGCGGATGTCATCGACGGAGACCTGGGTGTGCTGGGCGACGCCAACTGGTACTGGACCAGCGCCACCTATGGAGACCGGCTGAGCTTCGACCGCACCTTTGTGAACACCTACCTGAAAGCGGACGGCACGCCGTTCACCAACACGCCGGGTTATGCCACCATGACCTTCATGCAGGAGACCAAAGGGCGCGACGGACGCCTGCAGCAGACCATACGCACCCCGGGCTACAAAAGAGTCAGCGGCGGTGCCGTCGTGTCCGCACCCCCGGCGTTCTCCTACACCTATACCGGTTACCAACCCATCAAGTATACGCTGGATGACGAACAATACGACCAGGGGAATGTGAGCATCAACTCCATTCCCGTCATGCGCTACGCGGAGATCCTGCTGAACTATGCTGAAGCCCGGGCGGAGACAGGCAGCCTCACCGACGCCGACTGGGCCGCCACCATCGGCGCCCTGCGGGCGCGGGCCGGGATCACCGGCGGCCTGTCCGCCAAGCCCACGGTCGTGGATCCCTACCTGCAAAGCCGGTATTTTCCGGGCATCAGCGACCCGGTGATCCTCGAAGTGCGGCGGGAGCGCTCCATCGAGCTGGCCTGGGAAGGCTTCCGCTTCTATGACCTGGTACGCTGGAAACGCGGCGAACTGCTGGAGCAACCCTGGACAGGCTTTTACGTACCCCAGCTGAACCAGCTCATGGACCTCGACGAGGATGGCGTTCCGGATGTGTGCTTCGTCCAGGGTAAACCCTCGAATCCCGTGTCGGGCGTCAAATACGTAGACGTGGCCCCCACGGTGGACGGCAAGGCCAACCCCCAGCAGCTGGCCCAGGGCGATCATGGGGAGATCACCTGGCTCAAGGATGCCCCCCGGAAATGGGAGGACAAAAAATACCTGTATCCCATCCCCGAATCGGCCCTGCTGAAAAATGAGGCCCTGGGGCAGAACCCCGGATGGTAGGGCGCTGCGCATATACGGGCGAAAAAAAACAAAAAGGTTCACTACATTGGGCACGCAATGAAGGGGCCGCTGTCTGGCGGCCTCTCCGCCCATACTTAATCAATATATGGTGACGATCATGGATTCAAGAAGGGATTTCCTGAAAAAAGCCCTGCTGCTTTCGGGCGCTGCCGGCGTATCCGGGATGCTGCCGGACTCTGTACAGCGGGCCATGGCCATCGATCCCCGCCGTGGCAGCAGCTATCTCGATGCCGAACATGTGGTGATCCTCATGCAGGAAAACCGTTCCTTCGATCACTGCTACGGAACGCTGCGCGGCGTGCGCGGTTACAACGATCCCCGGGCCATCCGCCTGCCGGGAGGACATCCCGTCTGGATGCAAACCAACGAGCGCGGTGAGAGCTACCTGCCGTTCCGCTTTGACATTCGCCGCACGAAGGCGACCTGGATGGGTTCGGTCCCGCATTCCCGGTCCTCCCAGGTGGATGCGAACAACCTGGGCAAGTACGACCGCTGGCTGCAGGCCAAGCGTGTGCGCAATCCCAAGCTCGCAGAAATGCCCCTGACCCTGGGCTATTATACCCGGGAAGACATTCCTTTTTACTACGCCATGGCCGACGCCTTCACAGTATGTGATCAGAATTTCGCGTCCGCCATGACCAGCACGCGACCCAATCGCCTGTATTTCTGGACCGGCACCATACGGCCCAGACAGGAGCCCAGTGCCACCCCTGTGATCCGGAACGGCCTGGTCTTCGGCGAAGCGACAGGGGAGTGGAAAACCTTCCCGGAACGCCTGCAGGAGACTGGCATATCCTGGAAGTTTTACCAGAATGACATCGACTGCGGTGGCGGGTTTACCCGCGACGAGCGCGCCTGGCTCGCCAATTTCGGCTGTAACCCCATGGAGTGGTTCGCCAACTACAACGTCAAGTTCACGCCCCGCTACATCAACAGCCTGAAAAAGCAGGTGGATACCCTGCCCCGGGAGATCGCCGACCTGCAGGCCAAGATAGCACAGGGCGTCAGCGCCGATGCGCGGAAAAAATACCAGGCCGCCATCGACAAAAAGCAGGAAGTGCTTTCCCAGGCTCAGCAGGAACTGGCTACGTACAGCCAGGAGAAC
>CBINPH010000226.1:0-5777 GCA_966252445.1 uncultured Chitinophagaceae bacterium
TCTGCGGCAGCGACGGGGGATGGGCGCGTGGCCCTGGTTTCCGGGCAGGGACAGGCGAAATCCATAGTGCTTTTTGATCCGCAATGGCTGGAACAGCAGGAAGCGGCGGACGATTTCCGGGAAGGGTTGGACCAATGGACGCTTTACGGGGCGGACAGTGCCGTGGCCTGGATGCCGCCCGCTGCTCAAAAGGCCGCCGGCCTCCGAGTGTGCCGTTCCCGGGCGGGGCCGGGAGATGCTGCTGTATGGAACTTTCCCATGTCCCGGTCCGGAACCCTGAAACTGGAGGTTGAGGCATCGCAGGAGAGCCAGGGGATAAGCCTGGCGCTGACGGACCATTTTTCCCCGGCGGGTGATGCCCAGGCCTCGGAGGCAGGAGCCGTGCTGTTCCGGGTGCAGTTCCCGGAGACAGGAAGGCAGGTATTGAGCATCCGCTGGGACAGCCGGCGGGGGAAGGCCGTCTTGTACATGGGTGGCCGGCGCCGCGCAGAAAAAACCTTCCGCCGTTCCGCCGTCCTTGGACTGAATTACCTGCGGGTAGGCATACCGGGGACCCGGCCAGACCCGGCGGGGTATGTCATCCGTTCGGTGCACATGCAGGGAACGGGAGGAGCCGGGGCCGATGATGACGCGGGCTAGATCTTGTTGAAATACTGCATCAGGTGATGACGCATTTTTACCCTGAATTCTTCGGGCGTGCCATGCTTGAGGCATTCAAAGAGCCCGCGGTGGGAGACATATTCAGGGTTCTCGGCCGTATTGATCTCATAAAGGCCGTTGTCCACATAATCGAAAATGGACAAGAGCATTTTTTGAAAGCGCTGAATGGTCTTGTTGCCGGAGATCTCGTACAGCAGGGAATGGAATTCCACATCGTATCGGGTATGTTCCATTTTGTTGCGGGTACTTTCGTCCTTGACCACGATCTCTTCCAGTCGCTGGAGGTTCGATTCCGATTTCCGAAGGAACAGGAGGTCGGCGATCCCGATTTCCAGGACCAGCCGCAGCTCGAAGACGTCTTTCATGGTCCCGGTATCCAGCAACTTCAGGTCCAGCACCCGCTCCATGTTGTACAGGATATCGGGGTGGGTGATAATCATGCCCCTGTTCTTGCGGGACTCAATGATTCCCAGGGTCTTGAACCGGGATAAGGCCTCGCGCACGGCCGTGCGGCTGACCCCCAGAGCCTTGGCCAGCTCCATTTCTTTGGGTATGGCGTCACCTGGCTGAAAGTCTTCGTTGCGGAAGTATTCCTGTAAACTGGTTTCTATTTTATCAACCTGTGTTTGGCTCTGGATGGGACGCAGTTTCGATAAAGTGGGTGCTTTCATTTGATATCGGGCTGTGAAGCTTATAGCGACGAAGGTACACCCTTCTGTCGAGAAAAAAAAGTTATGGTTATGTATTAAATAAGTATATTTGTGAAATGTCCTACATATTTCACTTTTCTGGAAATTGCAGGCCATTGGCGGAAAAGCGAAGGCGATCGGGTAGGGACTTTGTTCCTTTAATTACTAAGGGTGCAGGGGATATATGGGCAGGGTCTTGGCTTTGCACCCTCCCATCAGGATGGGAAGCGGGTCG
Source organism: uncultured Chitinophagaceae bacterium (assembly GCA_966252445.1). GTDB lineage: Bacteria > Bacteroidota > Bacteroidia > Chitinophagales > Chitinophagaceae > CBINPH01. Next base: position 1,585 of record CBINPH010000226.1, read on the forward strand.
GTCCTGGCCCTCCCTGAGATAGACGTATGTCTTTCCTGGACCGCCCAGCGAAACCCCGGGAAACGGTACATTTTCCAAGCCGAAAGCGCAGGCCGAAAAGGCTGACTGCCCGGTACCGGAAGGAAAGTATATAGCCCTGGACACATGGCTGAAGCTATGATAAATACGTGGAGGAACAAAAAGCAGGTCTGGAGAGCCGGTGGGGCAGGGATAGCGGTGGCAACGCTGGTCGTCAGCAGCCTTGTGGCCTTCCGGCCTGCACCTGACACCCAGGCGCCGGGTAAGGAAGTGGTGCTGCGTCTGGAGCCTTCGGAGAACAATCCCCGCAACAGCGAAGGTGATTTCATCCGGCTGAAGAACGGCCGGATGCTGTTTATATACAGCCACTTCACCGGAAAATCGGGCAGTGATTTCGGGCATGCCGTTTTGATGAGCCGCTTTTCGCGGAACGGCGGCAGGACCTGGAGCAAGGAGGACAGGATGGTGGTCCCCCAGGAAGGGGCCATGAATGTGATGTCGGTATCCCTGCTGCGGCTGCAGAACGGGCAGATCGCCCTGTTTTATGCCCGGAAGAACTCGGACGAAGACTGCATTCCCCTGATGCGTATCTCCAACGATGAGGCCAGGACCTGGAGTGCCCCCGTCACCTGCATCACCGATCGCCAGGGATACTTTGTGCTCAACAACAGCCGGGTGATCCAGTTGAAAAGCGGGCGTCTGCTGATGCCGGTGGCCATGCACAAGGAACGCGGTGGTCCGGCATGGAGCAGCCGGGGAAAGATCTACTGTTATTATTCCGACGACAATGGCCGGCACTGGACGTCCAGCAGCGAGGTGAGCAACCCCGACAAGGTGATCACGCAGGAGCCCGGGGTGGTGGAGCTGAAAGACGGCAGCGTGCTGATGTTCATCCGCACAGACGCCGGGGTGCAATATGCGGCCCGCTCAAAGGACGGCGGCATGACCTGGAGCGCGGCGGGCCCCACGCGGCTGGCCTCGCCGTTGTCCCCGGCCTCGATTAAGCGCATCCCCTCCACGGGTGACCTGCTGGCGGTATGGAACAACAACGACGGCAGCGATCCAGACATCAAAGGGAAAAGAACGCCTTTTAACATCGCTGTGTCCCGCGACGAAGGGGAGAGCTGGGAGCATGTGGGGACCGTGGAAGGCGACCCTGATGGATGGTATTGTTATACGGCGATCAGCTTTGTCGACGGGCATGTGCTGCTGGGGCATTGCGCCGGGTCGCGCGCCAGGCATACCGGCCTGGCGGTGACCCAGATCACCCGCCTGAGCCTGGACTGGATATACGCGCAGTAGCCCAGCCTGAGGGATCGCCTGGCCGACAAGGGCCTTCGCCTGCGCCAGGGTGCCAATAAAAACCTGCGAATGAAGACTTGCCTGCTTGCGTTGCCCTTGATGATCGCGGCCGCCGGCTGCCAGCCGCCGGTCCCGGAACGGCCGCTGGAGACGACCCGCCTCACGGCCGGAGGCTACCGTCTGCCCATCGGAGTGGAAGAGTTGAGCGGGCTTCGGCCTGGGCCCTTTGTGCGCCTGGGCGACAGCAGCCTGCTGACCGTAGACCGCAACCGCTGTTATCTCAGCCACGATGATGGCTGCAGCTGGACGGAGGGGGCTTGGGTGGCCGATACCGCCCGTTATCTCGTCAGTTCTCGCGCCATGGTCAGGACCCGACAGGGAGTGATCATCCTGTCTTTTTCGAACGAGCGGGAACGAGCGCACTGGAGCTGGGATAAAAAAACCCATGATTCGCCCGATGCCAGGCTGCCCACTTATGCAGTCCGCAGCGTGGACGGGGGGAAGACATGGGAGGAACCACAGAAGATGCACGATGACTGGACGGGGGCCAACATGGATATGATCGAGACCAAGGAAGGGCATGTGGTCTTTACCTCCATGATCATGCGCCATCATCCCGGACACCACACGGTGCTGACCTACACGTCTGCCGACCAGGGCCGGAGCTGGCGGGCCAGCAACATCATCGACCTGGGCGGCACCGGCAATCATGCCGGCGTGATGGAGTCCATTCTCGTCCAGTTGACCGATGGCCGCCTCTGGATGCTGATGCGCACCAACTGGGGCAATTTCTGGCAGGCCTTTTCCGGGGACCAGGGGCTGACCTGGACGGAAATCGGCCCCACGGCCATTGACGCCAGCTCGTCACCGGGCTGCCTTCGCCGCCTCAGCGACGGACACCTGGTGCTGGTATGGAACCGCCTGTTTCCCACCGGGACACGGGAATATCCCTTGCGCCGTGGGGATGGCAATTTCTCGGAGCTGCCTACCAACTGGCACCGCGGCGAGTTGTCGATGATGTTTTCCGACGATGACGGGATAAGCTGGAGCCAGCCGGTAGTCATTGCCAAAGCGGAAAAAAAAGGAGCGCAGCTGGCCTATCCTTATGTGTATGAGGCCCGGCCCGGCCTCTTGTGGATCACGACAGGTTCGCTGAAGATTGCGGTGCGGGAAGAGGATTTTTTCAAGATCTCGGTAGACTAACCGGAAACAGCCGCCCGGCAAGCCGGGCGCGCCATGGATGGAAGGCTTATGACCACACTTTTTATACAACGATCGGTAGATTCCGGAACGCCCGGGCCTCATGTAGTGCTGATCGCCGGCGTCCACGGGGATGAATACGAGCCCATGCTCGCGGTCTCCGCTTTGCTGGAACGCCTGCGCGACCAGTTGCTCAAAGGCAAGGTCACCGGGGTGCCCGTCGTCAATGAAAGCGCTTATGCCCGTGCGCAGCGTACCGGAGAGGACCTGCTGGACCTGGCGAGAACCTGCCCGGGGAAAGAGGATGGCTCCCGCACGGAACAAGCGGCGGCGGCGGTCAGTGCCCTGATCCGGTCCGCGGATTGTGTGGTCGACATGCATACCGGAGGCCTGGCCCATGACATCTTCCCCATGGCCGGCTATATGCTGCATACCGATCCGGGTGTCCTGGACATCCAGCGCGAGATGGCCCTGGCGTGTGGACTGCCCGTGATATGGGGCACCGATTACCGCCCCGATGGCCGGACCCTCTCCGTGGCCCGGGATCACGGCATCCCGGCTATTTACCTGGAATACGGCGGGGGAGCTGGTCTGCGCAAGGAGGTGATGAAAGCTTACGAAGAAGGATTCCTGCGCCTGCTGGTACATTGGGGCATGCTCACCGAGGCCCCGCCTCGTCCACCGGCGGAAGAGCGTTATTGGGTAGAGGATCCCCGCCCCGACAGCGGGTATTTTCAGGGGAAGATGCCGGCCCCCTCGGGCGGCATCTTCGTGGCCGAAGCGGCGCCCGGGCAAAGGATCCGCAAGGGAGCCCTGTTCGGCACCATACTGGATCCGATCACCGGAACCCGCACCAGCGTGCGCGCTGGAGAGGACGGCTTTGTGCTGTCCGTTCGGGTGGCGGTGCGGGTGGCTCCGGGCGATGCCTTAGGTACCATCTTGCCGATCACGGCGCCGGGGAAAGTGGTGCTACCGGGGTGAGCCGGGGCGGGAGAAAAGGAAGGAGGAACCTACGTACTTTACGGCTATGACACAGACCAAGACCATCATCATTACCGGCGCAGCCGGCGGCATAGGTGCAGCCACCGCCGAGCGGTTTGCCAGGGAGGGCTACGCCCTCACGTTGGCGGATATAGACGAAAAAGCGCTGCATGTCATAGGGGGGCGCTTGACGGCGAGCTATGGGAGTGCATGCCTGCTCTGTCCCGGCGACCTGGCTGACCTGGCTTATGTCCGGGAGCTGGTCGACCGCACGCTCAAGCGCTGGTCACGGGTGGACGTGCTGGTCAACAATGCCGCCTGGCGTAGCCTCGAAACCATGCGGACGATCAGTGAAGAAACCTGGGATAAAACCCTGCGGATATGCCTGACAGCGCCGGCGTTTCTGTCGCGCTGGGCCGCGGCGGCGATGGAGCGGAGATCGCTGCCTGGCGTCATCGTCAATATATCCAGCGTCATGGCGGGAAGGGCCGGGGGAAGCAGTCCCGCATACATTGCCTGCAAGGGAGGGATAGAAAGCCTGACCTATGAGCTGGCGGCGCTATACGGACCCCGGGGCATACGGGTGGTGGCCGTCAGCCCCGGAAACATCGACACCGGCCTCAGCAAAGACTATACCGATGATGCGGGGAACAACGTCAGTGACCGGCTCAGGGAGGACATGAATGATCATA
>CBINPH010000227.1:0-5637 GCA_966252445.1 uncultured Chitinophagaceae bacterium
AGAGCCGGATAATCGTCCTTCATTTCCTCCATTTCAATATAGCGGTCGATCAGCAATATCTGCTTGACATCATATACAACAGGAGTAAGAAGCGTCTTCTGCAGGATCAAGCGGGTTTTCATTAAGTCAAAAATGTTCTCTCCGGAAAACAGCTGGTTGCCAAAACCCATGCTGCCAAAGTTAATCCCTAACTGGGCGGCGACTCCAGAATACATGCCCATACCTGAGGCATTTCTTTTGTTATTGTCTGTAACAAAACTGACGCTGGCTATATACTGTGGCTTCTTCAACAGCGCATATCCCAGTCCAATGACCGCGCCAAGGGCACCAAACAGCAGTATACGCTTCCATTGCCTAAGAAGGTATCGTCCCCATTGCTGCAGTGTCAACAAGATATGTCTTAAGGGTACTTCACTATGCTCCTTCATGGTGTGCTTAGACTCAACTAATAAGATTATTTAAGAACATTCAGAATAGCTACAATCGCCAGCGCAAGCGCCGACACACCTGACGTAATGCCGATTATCTGCTGGGCGTTCATCTTGTTCTCTGGCTTGAGGGGGACAAATATTTCAGCACCAGGATCTACAGAAGGATAGTTCCGAAAAAACAAGAAATTATGTGTGCTGCGCACAAAACCATTTGCGTAGACGACATATACGCGGTTCTTTTTCGCCTGGGTCGAAAATCCTCCAGCCTGCGAAATATAGTATCGCATATTTTTTCCCTTTTTGTAGGGCGTAATGACGGGATAAAGCACTTCGCCATTGACTCTTATTGTCTGTAGCCTCCGGGGCACATACAAAATATCTCCGCCCTCCAAGAACAAATCGTTCTTTTCATTTGGATCTTTTAAGATCTTATCCAGTTGTATACCTACAAAATCATTATGCACAATCAAATTATTTAACTCTCCCAGACGTGCACTGTCGCGTATGAGGGATGACTGCAACTGCTCAAAACGCATAAGTTTCTGTCTAGCTAAGGCAGAGCTATCCAGATTGCCTGTACGCTTCAACGAGGCCCCCTGTGGGTAGGCCAACGCCGTCAGCCCTCCCGCTCTTTTGATGAGGTCGGATATCCGTTCATCTTTTTGTGTAAGGGTATATTGACCGGGATACATGACCTCTCCTTCCACTCTTACCTGCTTTTGAACTTGGTAACCAGGCAAGTCATGAACTACCACGATATCGTAAGGCTTTAAGACAAAATGCGATGTGTTTAACTTCAGATCCTTCGCAACGTTCTCTTGAAATACTTGTGCAATATAGGCGGCACTTGACCCCGCATCAACACTGTCCACGACTCTCCTCGATACTTCTATACGCCTTGGCGAAGCCCCCTCGGTGAAGCCGCCGGCCTGCATGATCAGGTCTTCCAGCGTCATGCTGTCGGCATAGTCATAGGTTCCTGGCTGGCGTACCGAACCGTTGATCGTGACGGCATATTCATCACGCAGGTCAAAGATCGAATAGATATGTACAACGTCCTCCCGCTGCAGGGGGATATCGGGTGCAGACCCGTTCATCACCTGGGCCACGTCAAACTGAATGCTGGACGATGTCAGGTCGGGATTCTGGCGTACAATATATCCCCTGGGCAGAAAAGCGTCCTCACGGAGCCCATCGGCTTTTTTGATCAACTGGCTGAGGGTGAGGCCGTCCGTGAGCTCGAAAGGCCCTGAACGGTACACGGCACCGTCAATAATGACACGGTTGGTAAATCGGTCCAGCACCGCTGATACATTGTATTTGTCGCCGGTATGCGGTTGGAAGGTCGCGAAATCCGACGCAGGTATATCGGACACTTTCTTCTGGGTCCCTGTCAGCTGTACAGCCTTAACCATGGCGGTATACGCGCTGTCGGTGAATCCACCGGCATATTGCAGCAGGTCCGCCAGGGTTTCATGGGCCTGCAGCTGGAAGATACCGGGGCGCTTGACCTGGCCGAGGATCATGACCTGCTTGTCATACGTGGGGATGCGGATGACATCCTGGTCTTGCAGCCGCACATTACCTTTCTGGTCACCGTGCATCAGAAAGGCATATACATCCAGCGTGCTGATGACCTGGCTGTTGCGGATGATCTCGATGTTGCGGTAAGAACCATTGGCCGAAGGTCCGCCGGCGGCATAGAGCGCATTGAAGACGGTGGCCAGGGAAGAGAGTGTGTAGGTGCCCGGATGGGTGACCTCACCCATGAGGGTGACATTGATGCTGCGGATGGCGCCCAGGCTTACCTGGACGGATGTGCGTCCACTGCCTATCCCGGAATAGACGGACGACAGCTTGGACTTGATCCGCTGGGTGGCCTCCGCCATGGTGAGCCCATTGACAAAGACCAGGCCTACATAAGGTATGTTGATGCTGCCTTCCTTAGAAACAGGGAGGCGGTAGTTGGCCTCGGAATAGCCGTAGATGGAGATGACGATCTCGTCCTGGGGACCGATCTGGTAGTTGGGCGGGGTAGGAATGTTGAGGTTGGGTTCGAAGCTCATGCGGGGATTGCGGAACAGCGCTTCCCCGAATACCTTCGGGCGCAGAGCATCGAACATAGCCTCCGTGCGGAGGAAGGGGTTGTTCAGGGAGTCCCCGGTAGCCCCGTAGGAGAAAGTCTTGCGGGTGCTGTCGAAGCCGAGGGTATCGGCCTGCATGGATTGGAGACGGGAAGAATCGCTGAGGTTGAGCTGCGCGATCCGGGCCTTCAGCTTCTGCAGTTCTGCTGGGCTCATGCCCTTGGCCAGGGCAACCTGGTCGATCTGGCTGTCGGTGAGGCCGGTGCGCCGCACCTCGTTCATGAACAGCCGGATCTGCTCATCGCTGAGGTTGTCGACGTTGATGGCGCTGAAATTCATCTGGTTGATGTTCTGCGCCTGCGCCGGGGGAATGGCGATCACCACAATGGCAAATGCCATCAGGTAAAAAAGGGATCTCTTCATAGGCTGATAGTATCTCGTCGTCCCCACAGGACGACATGATCAGCGGGAAGGATAGGGTCCTTCCATGGGACAAACCATAAAAATAACCCTAAAAGACAAAACATTTGCCTTATTATCGCTGGCGCGGAGACAAGGCCAGGCAGGGCTTCGCCTCGTCAGTCCCAATCGCTGACATTTACCTTCCGCAAAAATACAACCTTACCACTGCAATTCCCACAGGCAGCATGTGCCTTTCGGTGTTCGTAAAGCATTGAAAATGTGTGAATGGGAGTGAAGGTCGGTAGCGGGGATGGGTCATACGTTAAAACGGAAATGCATAATGTCGCCGTCTTCCACCACATATTCTTTCCCCTCGATATTCAACTTGCCGGCATCCCGGCAGGCGGCCTCCGAACCATACTGGATGTAATCGTCGTAGCGGATGACCTCTGCCCGTATAAAACCCTTTTCAAAATCCGTATGAATAACGCCCGCCGCCTGGGGGGCCGTCATGCCCCTGGTGATGGTCCAGGCTCGGACTTCCTGTTCTCCTGCGGTAAAGTAGGTGACCAGGTTCAACAGCCTGTAGGTCGACTGGATCAGCCTGGCAGCACCACTTTCCGTGAGTCCCAGGTCCGCCAGAAAGGCCTGCCTGTCCTCGTAGCTGTCGAGGCCGGCGATTTCCGCCTCTATGGCGGCGCTGATCAGCAGGACCTCGGCCTGCTCGTCCTTCACGGCTTCCTGCACCGCCCGGGTATGGGCATTGCCCTCCAGCACGGCGGATTCTTCCACATTGCAGACATAAATGACGGGCTTGATGGTGAGCAGGAAGAGATCGTCCACGTATTTTTCGCGCTCTTCGGGACTGAGCTCCAGGCTCCTGGCTGACCGCCCCTGCTCGAGGTGGGCCTTCAGGCGCTGCAGCACCTGCAGGGCATGCTGCAGCTCCCGGTCGCCGCTCTTGGCCTGCTTTTCGATGCGCTGGATCTTCTTCTCCACCCCTTCCAGGTCTTTGAGCTGCAGCTCCAGGTCAATAATCTCTTTGTCCCGGACCGGGTTGACATGGCCGTCGACATGGATGACGTTGTCGTTCTCGAAGCATCGCAGCACATGGATGATGGCATCCGTGTTCCGGATATTGCCCAGAAACTGGTTGCCCAGGCCCTCCCCTTTGCTGGCCCCCTTGACCAGCCCGGCGATGTCTACGATTTCCACGGTGGTGGGCACGAGGCGCTGGGGCTTGACCAGCTCGGCCAGCTTGACGAGGCGTTCATCGGGTACGGTAATGACCCCGATGTTGGGTTCTATGGTGCAAAAAGGAAAATTCGCAGCCTGGGCCTTGGAACTGCTGAGTGCATTGAAAAGTGTTGATTTCCCTACATTCGGTAAGCCGGTAATGCCTGCCTGTAACGCCATCTGCTGACAAAATTTCGGCAAAGATACGGTTTATCCCTTAGGGCCGAGCGGGAGCTCGCAAGAGACATTCCAGCAAGGGCAGGTTGTCGGTACCTATGTAGTCCACGCCCAGCTTCATCAGGGTGTGATATGCCTCATCGGTATTGGGGGTGGCCCAGAAACGGATCAGCTTATGCTGCGCATGGACACTGTCGACGACCTGCTGTAAACGCTGCAGGCGGGGCGCATCCAGGGCCTCCATGGCATGCCAGCGCACGATCTGCTGTACGTCGGCGCTGACCAGGGTCACATGAGACAGGTCCGCAGCGGGATAGTGCTGGCCCAGCCGCCCGTCGAAGGTAAAGATGGGATCAAACCGGTGCAGGCTGTCGGGGGGCGGCATGCTGCCGCTGATGACCAGGCGCACCGCGTGGGGGTTTGCCTGCATGTCAAAGTATCGGCGATAAGGCTGCAGCAGTCTGGACAGCAGGGGCATGACCTCCTGCCAGGGGGACTTGAGATCGATGAGCAACTGCAGGGGGGCGCCATTTTTATAGGGGTGACCGCCATGGGCTTCGAGCCTGGAGAGCAGGGGCTGCAGGTACAGCTTCTCGAAGGTTCGGGAGGGGCTTACCTCCTCCCGGTTATGCGCGACATACAGCTGCCCGTCGACGGCCCAGAGGTCAGCTTCTATTGACCCGAAGTGACGGGCGTACGCGTTGTAAAAAGGCAGATCCTGCTCATAGTCGTTGTGGGAATGCACATTGGCGCTGGAATAGATACGGGGCTGGGCGCCGAGCGAGGAAAGACCAGCAGTCAGCAGGATAAAGGCCAGGCAAAGAAGATGTCTCATGGATCAGGCGTTATCAATAGTCTTTGGAAAGCGGGGGGATAACCGGGGCATAAAAGTACATACCGCACTCAGGATTCCCAAGGATTCCTGCAGGCGGCGCGGGAGCATGAGCCTGCCGCCCGCGGCAAGTGACCCATTATCTGTACTTTTGCGGCACCTAAAACCGCCCATATCTTGCCTAGCGATCAGATTACCATGGACAAAGGGCACCTGCAGGTGCCGGACAAACCCGTTATCCCTTTTATTGAGGGGGATGGCATAGGACCCGACATATGGAGGGCCAGCGTGGGCGTCTTCGACGCCGCCGTGAAGAAAGCTTACGGAGACCAAAGGGCTATTAAGTGGAAAGAAGTGCTGGCCGGGGAAAAGGCCTTCCGGCAAACCGGGGAATGGCTGCCGCAGGAGACGATCGAGGACTTGAAAAAGTACGTGGTAGCCATCAAGGGGCCCCTGACCACCCCAGTAGGGGGAG
>CBINPH010000228.1:0-5544 GCA_966252445.1 uncultured Chitinophagaceae bacterium
CAAGGTGCTGCTCTTCTTCGGGTTCATCCGCCGCTACAAGGGCCTCGACCTGCTGCTGCAGGCCATGGCCCGGCCCGCGCTGGCCGCCGCCGGCGTCCGCCTGCTGGTAGCCGGCGAATTCTACGAGGACCCCGCGCCCTATCTGGATTATATCCAACGGGAAGGCCTGGCGTCGCGGGTGATCCTGCATGACCGTTTCATCCCCGACGCCCAGGTGGGCGCCTATTTCTGTGCCGCGGACGCGGTGGTGCAGCCTTACCGCTCGGCCACGCAGAGCGGCATCACGCCCATGGCCTACCATTACGAAAGGCCGATGATCGTCACCCGCACCGGGGGACTCCCGGAGATGGTGGCCGACGGGGAGACCGGCCTGCTCTGCGACCCTGACCCGGGGGCGATTGCCGAAGCCGTCATGACCTTTTACGCCGGCGACCCGGACCGTTTTCTGGCCGCCCTGCGGAACCACAAGGAAAAATATTCCTGGCGCCGCATGGCGGAATCCCTGCTGGCCCTGGGCCGGGGGGAGAAACCCTGAGCACCCGGGCAGACCTGGCACAATTTTTCCGCCTGGAGGCGTTAAGGATACAGCCGGTGCTGTACCGGCGCATCGAAACCTTGTTTATGCAGCGCAAGCATTTTCGCGGCGGCCTCCCGATGGCCCTCATACTTTTCCTGGCGATGACCGCGGGCATGCAGGCCGCCAGGGCGCAGCTGCGCCCGGCAGGCCTGGCCCAGCTGCAGGCCAAGGAGGACTCTCTGCGCGCCGACGCGGAGGCCATGGTGAACGCCCTGGACGGGGCGGAGCGCCTGGCCGCCTGTCACCGGCTGATCCCGGGACTGGTCTCGGCGCTGCAGGTGCCGGGGTCCTTCTATTATCCGTTCGACTCTTTGCAGCAGGTCTCCGTCCTTTATCCCCCGGACAGCAGTTTCCGGATCTTCAGCTGGGCGCTGGCCCTCAACGATGCGCAATACCGCTTCTACGGCGCCCTGCAGCTGCGCGACAATACCCTGAAGCTGTGTCCCCTGTCCGACAACAGCCGCCGCATCTCCGCCCTGGAAGACACGATTACCGGGCCCTCGGCCTGGATCGGGGCCCTGTATTACCGGCTCATCGAGACGCGGCGGGGGGCGCTGCGCTACTATACCCTGTTCGGCTGGCGCGGCTATGACTTCCAGAGCAACAGCAAGCTGCTGGAGGTCCTGACGTTCTCGGAGGGCAAGCCCGTGTTCGGGGCGCCCCTGTTCAGCTTCCGGCAGGACAGCGTGCCCGGCCGGCTGCGCCGCCGCTTTTTGCTGACCTACAAGCGCGACGGCAACGCCACCCTGAATTATGACGACAGCCTGCGGATGATCGTGTACGATCACCTGGTCTCGGTCACGGGGGAGCCGCAGAAAGCCTATACCCTGGTGCCGGACGGGACCTATGAGGGCTTCCGCTGGGAGGATGGCCTGTGGGTCCACCACGAACGGATTTTTGACGAGACCTCCGCCAAACCCCCGGTGCCCGAACCGGTGGACTTCAAGAAGAATTTATTGGAAAAGGATACGCTGAGGCCGCAGGGGCCCTGAGCTCAGTCGTCCAGCTTCAGCACGGCCAGGAAGGCTTCCTGGGGAACTTCCACGTTCCCGATCTGGCGCATGCGTTTCTTGCCTTCCTTCTGTTTCTCCAGCAGTTTGCGCTTGCGGCTGATGTCGCCCCCGTAGCACTTGGCCGTGACATCCTTGCGCAGTGCCGAAATGGTTTCCCTGGCGATGATCTTGGCGCCGATGGCGGCCTGGATGGCGATCTGGAACTGCTGCTGCGGCAGCAGCTCCTTGAGCTTGATGCAGAGTTTGCGGCCGAAGTCCTGCGCGCGGCTGCGGTGGATCAGCGCGCTGAGCGCATCTACCCGGTCCCCGTTCAGCAGGATGTCCATCTTGGCGATATCGGCCTCCCGGTAATCCAGCGGGGCATAGTCAAAAGAAGCATAGCCCCGGCTGATGGACTTGAGGCGGTCGTAGAAATCGAAGACGATCTCGGCGAGGGGCATCTCAAACTCCAGTTCCACGCGGGTGGTGGTCAGGTAGCGCTGGTTCTTCAGGATGCCGCGCTTGTTGAGGCAGAGCGTCATGATGCCGCCGATGTATTCCGGCATGGTGATGATCTGCGCATGGATGAAAGGCTCTTCGATGCGGTCGAGGCGCGACGGGTCGGGCATCTCCGTAGGGTTGTTGACCACCAGCTCCTCATGGCGCGTCGTATAGGCGTGGAAGCTTACGTTGGGCACGGTGGTGATCACCGTCTGGTTGAACTCGCGCTCCAGGCGTTCCTGGATGATCTCCATGTGGAGCATGCCCAGGAATCCGCAGCGGAACCCGAAGCCCAAAGCCTTGGAGGTCTCCGGCTCGAAGATGAGGGCCGCATCGTTGAGCTGCAGCTTCTCCATGCATTCGCGCAGCTCCTCGAAATCGTCCGTGTTGACGGGGAAGATGCCGGCGAAGACCATGGGCTTGACCTCGGCGAAGCCCCGGATGGCCTGCTGGCAGGGCCGGCTGTCCAGGGTGATGGTATCGCCCACCTTGACCTCCTTGGCGTTCTTGATGCCGGTGATGATGTAACCCACGTTGCCGGCGTTGATCTGCTCCCTGGCCTCGGGCCTGAGCCGCAGGATGCCGACCTCGTCGGCGTCGTAGACGGTGCCCGCATTGACGAAGCGCACCTCGTCACCTTTGTGCAGCACGCCGTTGAACACCCGGAAGTAGGCGATGACGCCCCGGAAGGAATTGAAGACGCTGTCGAAGATCAGGGCCTGCAGGGGTGCCTCGGGGTCCCCTTGGGGAGCGGGTATGCGGCCGACGATGGCCTCCAGGATGGCGGGTACGCCTTCTCCGGTGCGGCCGGAGGCCAGCAGGATGTCTTCTTCGGGACAGCCAATGAGGTCAATGATCTGATCCCTGACCTCGGGGACCATGGCGCCGTCCATGTCGATCTTGTTGATCACGGGGATGATCTCCAGGTCGTTGTCCAGCGCCAGGTACAGGTTGGATATGGTCTGCGCCTGTATCCCCTGGGTGGCGTCCACCAGCAGCAGCGCGCCCTCGCAGGCGGCCAGGGCCCTCGAGACCTCGTAAGAGAAGTCCACATGACCCGGCGTGTCGATGAGGTTCAGGGTATATTCCACGCCCTGATGCGTATACAGCATCTGGATCGCATGGCTCTTGATGGTGATGCCCTTTTCCCTTTCCAGGTCCAGGTTGTCCAGGACCTGGGCCATCATCTCCCGGTTGGAGATGGTGTGGGTGGATTCGAGCAGGCGGTCGGCCAGGGTGCTTTTCCCGTGGTCGATATGGGCGATGATGCAAAAGTTTCGGATGTGCTGCATACGGTAGCGCAAAGATAAGCGAAAACCCCATGGCCCCGCGGGGAAAGGCTTCGACGGAAAGTTCCTTTCCGGAAAAACAGCGGCTGACACAGGGCTGTCACCGCGGGACATGTATTTTGCGGCAAACAACGATGCAGGCCATGAACCTTATGCCCGTGCTCCGCAGGGAGATGCCGCGGCAAGCAGCCATAATCCGCTGCAGCCTTGCCCGGTTTCCCGGAGAGCACTTCGAGGGGAGGCCCCATGAAAAAAGCACCACCCTGGGCAGGCTGTACACCCACCTGGCCGAGCTGCCCGGAGGGGCGGACGTGATGCGGCGACACGAGGGCCTATCCCCGGCAGCCATGGCCCCGGCGCCGATGAATATTGACACCAAACCGGTAACTTGCTCCGATGACTTTGCCTGAAATCGCCCGCTGCCGCCTGCAGCTCCAGCACCTGCGCCGTCCCCTGTCGGGAGGGCCCGAAGACGTGGTCCGCGCCCTGCTCGCCGTGCAGGCCCAAGACTACTATGGGGCCCGCTGGTCCATCGCACAGCGCGCCGCCGGCCTCGGCGAGGCCGCCCTGGACCGGGCCATCGCCAGCGGCGCCATCGTGCGCAGCTGGCCCATGCGCGGCACCCTGCATTTTGTCGCCGGCGCCGACCTGCGCTGGATGCTGCGCCTGCTGGGCCCCCGGGTGATTGCCTCCGCTGCCGGCCGCCACCGGGCGCTGGGGCTGGAGCAGGACTATCCCCGCAGCCGCCGCGCCCTGCTGCGGGCCCTGGAGCGCCGCGGTCCCATGATCCGGGAGGAGCTGTATGCCGTGATGAGGGCGCAGGGCATCGCGCCAGAGCAGCAGCGCGGCCTCCACGTCCTGCAGCGCATGTCCATGGAAGGGCTGCTCTGCCTGGCCAGCCACCGCGGCAAGCAGCCGGCCTATGCCCTGCTGGACCAGTGGGTAAAGCCCGCCGCCGTGCCGCAGGGTGAGGAAGCGCTGGCCCTGCTCGCAGAGCGCTACATCGCCGGCCATGGCCCCGCCACGGACAGGGACCTGGCCTGGTGGGCCGGCCTGCGGCTCGCCGACGCCCGCCGCGCCCTGGCCGCCGCCTCCGGGCTGCGGGAATGCCGCGCCGGCGAACAACGCTACTGGATGCCTGAGGGCGCCGCTGTCCCCGGGGCCGGTACGAAAGCCTGGCTGCTGCCGGGCTTCGACGAGTTCCTGCTGGGCTATGCGGACCGCAGCGCCGCCGTCAGCGCCGCGGACCAGCCCCGGCTGCTGCCGGGCAAAAACGGCCTCTTCCTGCCCACCCTGGTGGTGGATGGCCGGGTCGTCGGCACCTGGACGCGCTCCCTGCGGCCGGGGGCGCCGGCCCTGGAGATGAGCCCTTTCCGCCCCCTGGGCGCGCGCCCCCGCCAGGCCCTGGCCGCCGCGGCACGCCGTCTGCAGGCTTACCTCGCCGCCGAGCCGGGAAATCCCCCTGAGAAATAATACTTTTTTATCAGAAATTTGTTAAATTGCGGGTTGTTCTCGCAATATTTAACAACTGATGAAGCCGATTCTGAGCAAGGTGAGCGCCCCCACGGAGAACCTGATCTCCATCGTGGAGCGGGCGCAGCCGTATTTCACCAACGTCTTCCATTTTCATGAGGAGTGTGAACTGGTGTATGTGGTAGAGAGCCATGGCAAGCGGGTGATCGGCGACAGCATCGAGCAGTTCGACAAGGGCGATATCGTCTTCGTGGGGGCCAACCTGCCCCATGTCTGGTACAACGACCGGGAATACTTCGACCCTGCATCGGGTCTGGAGGCCCGCTCCATCGTCATCTATTTTCCACAGGATGTCTTCGGCAAGCGCTTTTTCGCCCTGGAGGAAACCCGCACCCTGGCGGAGTTCTTCCGCCGCGCCAAGCGGGGCATCAAGATCTACGGGGACGCCCAGAAAAAGGTGGCCAGGGAGATGAGGGCCATTACCCGCAAGACTGGCGTGGACAGGGTGCTGGGCCTGCTGAAGATCCTGCAGATTCTGTCGGAGACCAGCCAGTACCGGTATCTCGCCTCCATTGGCTACACCCACACCTTCAACCAGAAGGACAACCACAAGATCGACGAGGTCTTCCGCTTCGTCCTCAACAACTACCACCGCAACATCACCCTGAAGGAGGTGGCCGAGATCACCAATTTTACGCCCCAGTCGTTTTGC
>CBINPH010000229.1:0-5527 GCA_966252445.1 uncultured Chitinophagaceae bacterium
GCGATTTTTCCGACAGGCGCATATAGTAACGGAGGGCCAGGGAGTTGGCCAGCTGGCGCCAGGAGGCCGCCCTGCCCCCGTAAAACACGTCCACCTGCTTCGCATTGCCCGGGTATTCGCCGTCGGGTTGCGACAGCAGGAGGTTGGCGGAGTCCAGGTCGGCAAAAATGCCCTTGTAGATCTGCTCCTGGGGATCATACACGGGGAAGGTATTCTCCCGGCCTCCCTTGTCCCCCTGCAGGGCCATGCTGTAAGGCACATCGCCGTACAGGTCGGTGAGCAGGCCGAAGACCATGGCGCGGATCACGAGGGTTACTCCATGCTGGAAGTCGTCTCCCGCATCGACGGCCTTGTCGTGCACGAACTGGTTGTTGCGCAGGATAGCGTAATAGTTCGCCCATGGGTTGTCCCCGTCCCACTCGTAGTTGTTGTGCGCCCCGCCCCAGCCGTCCAGCTGGGTGTACTGCATCACGCCGGCGATGTCCCCGTGACCCAGCCCGACGAACGCTTTGCCCGTTTCCGTGAGGACGGTGGACAGCACCAGCGTGGGGTTGGTCGTCTCCGGGTCGGCCCCGTTCGGGTTCTCGTTCAGCTTCTCCAGGTGCTTCGTGCATGACGAGGATGCCGCCAGGAGTGCGGCGGCCAGCATCAGCGTAAAGGTACGAGCCGTTTTCATGGTCGTGAAAGTTGAATACCTCAGAAGGTGACGTTAAGTTTGACGCCCAGGGGCAATACCCATGGGGTGACATTGTATCGTTCTATGCCCTGTTTGAACTGTATGCCGCCGCCCTGCAGGTCCGGGCTGGGCTGATAGGCATTTTCCGGATCTATCCCGATCTTCGCGGCCGTCCACAGGATGATGTTGCGGCTGTAGACGGAAAGCACGGCGTCCTGGACCTTCAGCGACCGCAGCCAGGCGGGCGGAAGGCCGAAGGAGAGCGACACCTCCCGCAGCTTCAGGTAGGAGGCGGAAAACAATTCCGATTCCGTAAAATCCCAGGGGTTGCCAGCGGCGTAAGGCACGGGCAAGGTGACGTTGGGGTTGGAGGGGTCGGTACCCAGGACGTTTTCACCGAGGTTCTCGATGTACCCCGTGGGGTTGCCATGGTCGTCATACCCTGCAGCATATACGCCGGGGATGATCAGGCCGCCGTAAGGCAGCTTGATGCCGGAGAACTCAAAAGGATAACTGGTGTGTTCGGGGGTGGGCCATCCCACCCTGGGGAACACGTTGCCGTGCACCTTGATCAGCTCGTCGGCATGGGCGACCAGGTAATCGCGAAGTTCCTTTCCGCTCATGTTGCCCGCATCAAAGAACTGCGCGAACTGGAGATTGGCCCTGCCGTTTTCCATGCCGTATCGGTAGGTCTGCGAGACGAACTGGCCGCCGTTGCGCCAGTCAAAGGTCATCGACAAGCTCCAACGCTTCCAGGTGATGGAGGTCTGCAGCCCCATCAGGAACTTCGGGTTGAAGTTGCCCACTTTGTTCCGGGTGTTCTGGGCTTCGATCGCCGACCACTTGGCTCCGCCGTCGGCATATTCCAGCAAGGGATACCCATAATACGGGGAAGACTTGTCTTCCACCGTCCGCACCTTCGGTCCGTAGACGTCGCCCACATCCTCCCCCACATAGGTCCATGCACCGCCTTTGGCATCTTGCCAGAAGAGGAAATAGGGCATCTCTTCGGCCAGTGCGATGATCTTCGTGCGGTTGCGGCTGAAATTGACGGAGAGGTCCCACCGGAAATCCCGGCGCTGTATGGGCGTGCCGCCCAGGGACAGTTCCACGCCCCGGCTGCGCAGCAGTCCTGCGTTGATGTTCTTCGACGTGTATCCGGAAGAGGAGGGCAGCTGTGTGGTAAAGATCTGGTTCTTGTTCTCGACCACATAGTAAGTGGCCGAAAAGTTGAGCCGGTTGCTGAACAGGGTGACGTCGATGCCGCCCTCGTATGAGGTGGCGATCTCCGGTTTGAGGTCGGGGTTGAGCAGGGTGCCGGAGGTGGTCAGCCGGGGGATGTCACCCCAGGTCCCGGCGTTGGACAGCACGCTCAGCAGCTGGTACGGGCTGGCGTCGTTGCCGACCTGGGCCACGCCGCCCCGGAGCTTGAGGAGGTTGACCCGGGGGCCGGTGACGCCCAGCAGCTCATTGACCAGCACGCTGAGAGAGGCCGACGGATAAAAATACGGCTGGGCTTCCGGCAGGGTGCTGGACCAGTCGTTTCGGCCCGTGAGGTCCACGTAGAGCATATCGCGGTAACCCAGCGACAGCATGCCGTATACGCTGTTGATGCCTTTCTCGTAGGAGTTGCTGTTGTAGTCCAGGTATGCCGGCAGAATGTTCTGCAGCGTATAGACGCCCGGGACGATGAGGCCGGTGCCGGATTTGGTGGCGTTCCGGACGGTGCTGCCCTTCTGGTAGCGGAGATTGCCTCCCGCCGACACCGACAGGTTGAAGGCCCCGATGTCCTTCTGGTAGTTGGCGAGCAGGTCGGCGTTCCGCTCGAAGTTCTTCAGGGTGATGATGCCGTAGGCGCCCCGGGGATCGTCGGTGTAGCTGTTGGGCACCTTGATCTCACGCTGTTCGTCGTAGGTGTCCAGCCCGTAGCGCAGCATGAGGCTGAGCTCCGGGGTGATCTGCCAGTCGGCCCGCACGTTGCCATAGAGCCTGTCCCGCACGAAACCGTTCCGGACCTCGTGGGCCAGGAAATAGGGGTTGTTGTATACCCCATTGTACTGGGTGCGCTGCTGCAGGCCTTCCTGCCCGGGGTCCCAATAGTCCCTGAGGTCGCGGATATCGAGGTGGGGAGATACCGAATAGGCCCATTGCAGGGGATTGGTGCCCCGCTCTCCCGCGGGCCGGTTGTTGGAATTGTTGCGGCTCAGGTCGATGTTCGTGCTGAGCCGGAGCTTGTCGTTGACCTTCAGGGTGGTGTTGAGGTCGAAAGTGTTGCGGAACAGGTCCGAGCCGGGTATGATGCCGCGGTTGGTCATGTTGGCGTAGGAGAACCGGTACTGCACGAACTCATTGTTGTTGGCCACCGCCACTCCATTGGTGGTGGTGATGCCGGTCTGCACGAAGTTCCGGACATTGTGGGGGTGCGACACCAGCGGCATGGGTATGGGATCCCCGTTCTCATCCAGGGGACTGTTCCACTGGACGTCCTGGTATCCGCGGTCGAGTTCAGCGCCGTAGGTGCCGTCGACGTTCTCCTGGATCAGCGCCTCGAAGGGGTTGGTCAGGATATTGCCGGAGAGCTCGACGGGGATGGCGGAGAACTGACCCGAGCCGTAGCGGGTCTGCCACTTGAGGTATTTATAAGGAATGTCGAAGACCGTGCTGGAGGTGACGGATACTGTCATCTTTTTTACCCCGCTGCCGTTTTTGGTGGTGATCAGCACCACCCCGTTGCCTGCCCTGGAGCCATAGAGGGCTGCGGCACTGGGGCCTTTCAGGATGGTCACGCTGGCGATATCGTCGGGGTTGAGGCTCGAGATGGCGTTGCCGAAGTCCACGCGGTTGTCGGTGCCCACCTGGGTGATGTTGTTCAGGCTGTTGGCAATGGGTACCCCGTCGACCACGAACAGCGGCTGGTTGTCGCTGTTGAGCGAGGTGGCGCCACGGATCACCATGCTCACCGAGGAGCCGGTGCCGCCGGTCTGGCTGATGGTCACCCCGGGCACTTTGCCGGAGATCGCATTCAGGACGTTTTCCTGGGCTACCCGGTTCATTTCTTCGCCGCCGACCTCACCTACAGAATATCCCAGGGATCTTTTCTCCCGGGGGATGCCCAGGGCGGTCACAACCACCCCGGAGAGCTCCTGGGAGGCGGATTGCAGGACGACGTCCAGCCGGGTGCGGCCCTCCAGGGGGACGTTGAGCGTCTGGTAGCCCAGGAAGCTGAAGATCAGGGTGGCCCGGGCGTCTGCCGCTTCCAGGCTAAAATGGCCATCCGTCCCGGAGACGCTGACCTGGCTCGTTCCCTGCTCCCGGACGGTGACCCCGGCGAGGGGGCCGTTGTCATCCCGCACCGTGCCGGTCACGGTTATGGTCGCGGGGGCCTGTCTGCCCGCAGCGGCCAAGGTCCAGCTGCAGGCCAGCAGCATCATCAGCAGGGAACGCAATCCTAGGGATAAGTGGCATTGTGGCATACCGGAGGATTAAAGGGGTAAATAAAATGGCATCAGGGCTGTTTTTCCAGGATAAGGCCCAAAGGGGCATCGCCCACTCCTGGGATACGCACCGTCAGGGCCAGATGCATATGCGTGCTGTCTATGCTGTTGATCCAGTGCGGGTCTCCCTGCCCGCCGTCAGGCGTCAGCTGCAATACGGCGTCGTAGACCGTCAGGGCCCAGTGGCCGGCCTGGGAAGCGTTGGGCAGAATGAGGTCGGTGCAACCGTCGATCTGGTAGCTGCCGTCGTCATGGAATGTGTAGATATTGTTTTGTGTGCAGGTGAGGGCATCCGCAATGGCGGGATTGCCCAGGGCCTGGCCCAGCAGCGGCGCCAGCTGGATCATGCTGGTCCCTTCGGGAATGGTTTGGCCCCCCAGCTTTACGGTGACACTGATCACCAGGTCCTGCTGTGTCCAGCGGCCGCTGACCCAGCTGTATTTGACGGACCGGGCGGGCGCCTCGTCGTCATCCTTGTGGCAGGAAGGTCCGGCCAGCAGGAAGGCGGACAGCAAAAGGGGGAGGCAGTAGCGTTTTTTAAACATAGCCGTAGGCGTTAAGGAGTGTTCGGATGGCCGGAAGGCTCAGGGCCCGTGTTCCGGCGCGTCGCGCCGGGCCTGCCTATGCCGCGGTCCCGTCGCCTCCCGGAGGGGTCTCGGGACACCAGTAGGCGGTCGGAGAGCGGGAAAGATATGTGCCGGGCAGGGTAGCGGTTATATCCATGGCGGTAGATTGGGGTACAAGGAACAGGGGTGGCCAGCGGGCGGAGCGGGCCGGTGTGCCTGGACCCGCGGCGGCCTGTAGCCATGCCTGGAGTAAAAATAGAACGATTGTTTTGAAAACCTTTCCACAATCTTGGCAAAACAGTCACTTATTTTGCTCAACGCGATGCTGGAGGCGGTAAGCGTCCTGTAAATCCTTGATTTTCGCTCCATTATAAATTTTGCTCCCTATAGTTAATTTGTTAACTTTAGTCGGTTTGTTCATGCACTATTCTTACTGGCCAAATCATCCGGCGATGAAAACGAATTTCGAGTATCCGCTGATGCCCCCGGAGCACTCTTTCCGTGCATTCGTCAAGACCCAGGACCCGGCCGGCACGCCCCTGCATTATCATCCGGAGTACGAGATCAACCTGGTGATGAAAAGCCATGGGACCCGGTATGTGGGGAACAACGTGGACAATTTCGAAGAAGGCGACCTGATCCTGCTGGCGCCCAATATCCCGCATTGCTGGAAAAGCCATGTGACCAACCGCCGGCCCTATTCTTCCCTGGTGATCCAGTGGCGGGAGGACCTGTTGAGCGGGACCTGGCGGCACATCCCGGAGTTCGAGCATATCCGCCGGCTGCTGTCC
>CBINPH010000230.1:0-5509 GCA_966252445.1 uncultured Chitinophagaceae bacterium
CGGCCTGCTGCTCGGCTCGCTGACCCTTACCCTGGTGGGCCTGCACAAGCTGGGCGGGTGGAACACCCTGATCGATCTGACGCCCAAAAGCCAGCTGAACCTCTTCCGGCCCCTGAGCGACCCGGACTTCCCCTGGGCCGGCCTGGTATTCGCAGCACCCATTGTGGGCATCTGGTATTGGTGCACTGATCAATACATCGTTCAGCGCTGCCTCATGGCCAGAAACGAGCAACAGGCGCGCCGCGGGGCCATCTTCGGCGGCTATCTCAAGCTTTTTCCATTTTTCATTTTCATGATCCCTGGCCTTATTGCCGCAGGGCTGGCCCGTTCCGGCCAGATCCAGCTGCAGAATCCCGATCAGGCTTTTCCCGTACTCGTCGAGGCCCTGCTGCCGGCGGGTATCCGTGGCCTGGTGGCCGGAGGACTGCTGGCGGCGCTCATGAGCTCCCTAGCCTCGGTCTTTAATTCCTGCTCTACCCTGTTCACCATGGATATCTACAAAAAGATAAAGCCGGACACCTCCGAGAAAAACCTGGTCCGGATCGGCCGCCTGGCTACGGCGGTGGTGGTGGCCCTGGGCATCCTGTGGGTACCCCTGATGAAAGGCATCTCCGGAGTGCTTTATCAGTATCTGCAGAGTGTGCAATCCTACCTGGCGCCCCCGATAGCGGCGGTATTCCTGCTGGGCCTGCTGTACAAACGGATCAATGCCTCCGGCGCCCTGACCGCGCTGATCGGCGGCTTCATCCTCGGCATCCTACGCATCATCCTGGAGCTAAACAAATCCAGCCTGAGCGGCTTCCTCTATACCTTTGCCGACATCAACTTCCTGTATTTCTGCCTCCTGCTGTTCGTGACCTGCGTGCTGCTGATGATCGGGGTCAGCCTGCTGACCGCCAGACCCTCGGAAGCGCAGCTCAACGGCCTGACCTTCGCGACCACATTAAAAGAGGACAAGGCCAGCTCCCGGGCCAGCTGGAACCGCTGGGACGTCTGGCTGTCCGTGGCTATCCTGATTATCCTCGCGGTGGTGTATGTGTATTTTTCCAAGTGGGGCGTAGCCGGCTAAGAGGCCGACGCCGCAGCCGACCGCCTAAAATAAGCAAGGTCGCCCTGTCGGACGACCTTGCTTCCATGCCTCCCGGCATGGCTAACCCCAAATGAGCTGTGGCTCAGGAACGGGTAAAGCGGTATCGGCCATGCACGACAATGGTGCCGGGACCGCCTATGGGCGTGTCCGTGCCGGTAAAAGTCCATTTCAGCTCCAGGGTATCTTCTGTCAACTGCATGATGGTCGCCTCCAGGGTCTCCTGCTCCGCTTTGACCGTTAAAGTGCTGTCCGTCTGCGTCCACTGCCCCTTATCCATAAAACCATCGAAAGACATGACCTTCTCAAAAGGAGCTCCTCCTGCATCCAGGGTAAGCCGCATGGTATAGTCTCCGGTAGCCTCGTACTTGTTCGGGTTTTCAGTGAACAACAGCTTCAGATTGAGCTTGGTCCCCACGCCCGTGAAAGCGGCCGTGGTCTGCTGGCCCGAGGCCTCGACCGTCGCCGTTCCCATATAAGACACGTCGGTGAGGGTCCAGGTGCCCGTCAGCAAACTGGGGGCTGGAGCCGTAGTGTCTTCTCCCGAGGAGCCGCCGGTGCCGGGATTTTCCGTAACGGGAGGCTGCGGGTTGGGTATATCCCCTTTCTTTTTGGAACAGGAATATAAGGTAGTGGCCATGGCCACCACCATGATCACTGTCAGGTGTTTCATTGCAGAGTATTTATGCGTCGAACGAAAAAAAATAACCCCGATCATGTTTGTCCCATGACAAATTTCCGGTTACTATCTGTGCGCGGGGAAGAATTCTGGTGAAAAACAGAAATTAGCCCGTAAAGGCCCGATTTCCGTGGTTGAGCGGAGAATTACCGGTAATATATTGAATGTCAAGGCGATGCAGCAGCAAAACGCAGGGGCAATCTGGAGGATGTTTGTTTCCAGACGCGAATTTCTGATGATCTGGAAAAGCAATTATGGCGCCAAAGGCCGGCCCAGCATTCGGGGTTAGGCCCGCACCGACGATGCCCGAAACATGCCGGCAGACCCTCTTGGGCCGGGGCCGACAATGATGCTCATCCGGGAATAAAGGCTACGGCATCCACTTCAACCAAAAAATCAGGATGCGCCAGGGCCGAAACAAAAAAGCCGGTAACCGCAGGAGGATTTCCCAGGCCGCCCAGATATTTTTGCGAGGCCTGGAATCCCCGGTACAGGTCCTGTCCCTGAACAACGTGTATCGTAAGTTTGACCAG
The DNA here is from genome assembly GCA_966252445.1 of uncultured Chitinophagaceae bacterium. Lineage (GTDB taxonomy): Bacteria > Bacteroidota > Bacteroidia > Chitinophagales > Chitinophagaceae > CBINPH01. The sequence continues at coordinate 2,300 of CBINPH010000230.1, forward strand.
GTTGTCCCATGTGGCCCCACACGCCGTGAGCGCGGTTTGCAGATTTTTCATCACCTGTTCCGTTTGTGCAGCAAGGTCTCCCTTACCCACGATCTCGCCTTGCGCATTAACAGCGTTTTGCCCGCCTGCATAAACGGTTTTCCCGTTTCCTGCTGTCGTCACCACCTGCGAAAATGCAGGATTCTTTGAAAGCCCTTCCGGGTTGATGTATTGTACTTGGCCACTCATCTTCTGCTATTTGCGGGTTATGGCACCAGCCATCATGCCCAAAAAATACTTATCGGACAGGGCAGGCCACAAAAACCGCAAATTAAGGGTGATTTCCGGCGGGCATACGAAAGCACAGCCCCTTTCGTTAGCAGCTCTTTCCTGGAGCATGGCGTCTGCACTTTAGCGGTCAGCCTTTTTAATATGAATGTGCGTGGCCTGCTCGCCTTCCGTTCTTTGTACCTCATGGTATCCCAAGCCCACCATGTCAATACCCGAAAACAGGTGCTCTCCGGCACCGAGGAAGAGCGGCGATATGGCCAGATGCAACTCGTCTATATATCCTCCCTGCAGGTACTGACGGACAGTGGAAACCCCGCCGCCAATTCGAATTTCTTTGCCCTTGGCGGCCTTTTTAGCCTCTTCCAGGGCCGCCTCGATCCCCTGGGTAACGAAATAGAAAGTTGTATCCCCTTTCATGGTAACCGGCTTTCTGTCGTGATGCGTCAACACAAACACGGGAACATGATAGGGCGGATTTTCGCCCCACCACCCTTTCCATTGGCCATCCGGCCAGGGGCCACGGATCGGCCCGAACATATTACGTCCCATGATCCATGCCCCCACATTTTCGAAAGCTTTTTCCACCATGTCGTTGTCAATGCCTTCCGTTCCGTCTTGGTGACCGCCCATAGCCCGAAACCTTTTTGTGGGGAACATCCATGTGTGCAGCTCCTCCCCCCCGATGCCCAGGGGTTCCTTAAGGCTCTGATCTGCACCGGCACCAAATCCATCGAGGGAAATGGTAAAATTCATGACTTTGACTTTGCCCATAATTGCATACCTATTGGTGACTGAAAATGTTGTCAGCGTTCCTAAAAATTGATCTGGCCCAACGAAGCGCACAGGCCCTTTAGTTCAATGGGCCAGTCGTTCAATACCGCTCATGATTCCGTTTTTTATCCTATTGCTGTAGCCGTCGGCGGGCAAAGCGCCTGTAAACGAAAGAGCCAGGTCATAGTTCCTTTTTTCATTATCAGGGTCGTTCAAATTTTCATAGCATTGGGCAATATTCAAATACAAGGAAGGGAAAGCCTCCTTATACGCTGATGCAGCACGTCCATGTCCGAACGTTTCAGTTCCGGAAGTGCGCTCACGTATGTATTCATTTGCTCTTGAACATGCATACGAAATCATGAAGCGTTCTTACTAGGTGTCCATAATTTTCAGCAATTCCAAGCTTACCATCATTGACGTTGGTGTCACCCTAACAAAAGTTCAGATGTCCCTATGATGAAATGACCACTCATTCCAGGCCCCATGGCCGCTGTAAACTCTTTTGTCATAGTAAATGTAAGGAATAAAGCCAACATGACGCTCAATGGAGCACCGAGGAGCAGTAAAGTAAGCCTGCAAGGCGCACCACTAACCCGCCTGAATGCCTCATCGGCTTCTGCCTACCTCAGCTTTAGACATAGAACATCCAGCCAGGAAATGGGTCAACCATTCAGCTACGGTAGTCGCCATGCCTGTTATGGACTCCGCTACACTGGTCGGCCAGCTTTGCGAGCCGGGTATGATTCATACCCCCTATTCTGCCAGCAGACTGTCCACAAGGTGGTTAACCTCGGCAATGTATTGCTTATAATGTTTGCCCGTGCCGGGGCCGGAGAACCCGGCATGTATGCGAGCAATGTCTCCGGCCTTGTTGAGGAATATGGTCGTCGGAAATCCCGCGAATCCCTGCAACTGCGGAAGCGTCTTCTCCAGCAGTTGCGGGTCACCCGGCTTCACCCCGGTGATCAGCAGGGGATAACCCACATCGAACCGATTTTTGAACTCCATCACTTTCCGCACGGCGTCATCGAAGTCCGTGGCGCGTTCATAGCAAAGGCCAACCACCTCTACGCCGCGGTGGTGGTTGGCGGCATACCAGCCGCTCATGAAAGCCGTTTCGTCCATGCAGTTCGGGCACCAGGAGCCCATGATCTGGATCACGACGACCTTGTTCCTGAAACGGTCGTCTCCGAGGGATACCGCATGGCCGTCCAGATCGGGGAAGGTAAAGGCCAGCCTGTGTTCACCGGGCCGGGCCTTGGTCAGGGCGAAAGCGTCGGGGAGATAGGCGGCGCTGTCTTTGTATGCCGACCAGGAGGCATGACCAGCAAAGCCCGCATAGAATTCGCCGGCTTCGAGGGTACGGTCACTGCCTGCTACCGCCTGGAAAAGATATACATTGGAGCCGTCGAAGGTAGACAACCGCAGGGTGTCGCCATCCATGACGCCGGCCAGAAACCGGTAGTCCCCCGAGGTGGTCAGAAAAGTACCGGTCACGAGGCTGTCTTGCTGGGCGAACTCGCCCACGGCTGCCGTGGTGTCCCCGCCCTCCGTAAAAAGCGTGGACCAGCGCCCGGTCACATCATGCCGGGGAGCGGCCACGTGGGCCCGGAGACGGTAGGTGACGCCCGGGCTGGCCGTAAACTGCATGCTTTTGTCGCCCGTGGGATAATGCTTGACCCAGCGCCCCTGCAGCGTGTGGTCAACGGACCGGGCAAGCTGGAAATCGGAGTCGAAAAATGGCATGTGGATATAGACCGAGTCACCGCTAAAACGAAGGCTGTCGACCCGTAAGCGGCCCGCACCGTTGACGATGTCTATGACCTGGTGCCCGGCTGTATCCCGGACCTCAAATTGAAAGGGGATCTCTATCCCGTCGCTGCGCTGCAATACACCCCGCCATGGTCCTGCTTCCAGTTGCTGCTCCTGCGGACGGCAGCCACACCAAAGGCCCAGCCCCAGGAGGTAAAACAAGGTTTTTCTCATCACTATGTATCCTGTTGGACCTGCTAAGGTAAGCCATTGGGCCTAAAGGCAGGAGCCGGCGCCGTCGCCAAACAGATACCCTTCCCGCTTTCAACGCCAGTAGACCTCCTCATCGGCGGCCTCAGGCTGCCGGCTCCCCTTGGCCTGGATGGTGATAACGCCTTCCGTTTCCTCTCCGTC
>CBINPH010000231.1:0-5508 GCA_966252445.1 uncultured Chitinophagaceae bacterium
AAGGTCAGCGCGGTGCGGGAGGTGGCGACATGGCGCCCCGAACGGCTGATCTCGAAGCGCAGGGGCGCGGAGGTATCTCCCGCGATGTTTAGGAAGAACACCTGGTCCCGCGATAGCGGGTCGGGCAGGGCGGCAGCCCGGCCCCGCAACTCGGTGCCGGCATAGGCGAGAAGCTCGTCTCCCGGCTCCAGCCTTACCCCTTGTACACCAGCGACAAGGGTCATGTTGTCGGCATACAGGCGGTTGCCGTCTACCGGCCGTTCCAAGGGGTTTAGGTCAGCCAGGGGGCTCACCGCCTGCCGGTATATGCTCAGGCTGCCCTCCCGGTCGGGATAGGTGAATGTGCGGTTGCCGGCGTCCTGGCGGTAGAGCATATACCCCTTGCCGGGCTCCAGGTAGCTCAGGCTGCCCACCCACCCGTTCCGGGCATCGTACATGGCGAATCCCGTCTGGGACTTGATCTGGTCTCCCACTGAGGCGGCATACCCTGCCAGGGCATCGGTGAGCGTCATGTTCACCGGAGGCAGGTAGCTGATGTAGTTCCAGCGTCCACCCCGCACCGTTATGGGCGTGGAATCAGCTTTCACGGCTTTCCCCGAGGTGCTGAGTACCTGCGCATGGGCCGTTTGCAACTTGTACAGCGAGGTGTTGTCCACACCGGGCAGGGTGCCCACCCAGCCGGCGGTATACGAATACGAGTCAAACCCGCGTTCGTCGTGCTTGATGAGGTCGCCGGTCTGCCATTGTCCGTTTGCGAGCAGGCGGTTCACCTGTCCCAGGTCCGGGCTGACGAGCGCAAAGCTGATCCAGTTCCAGCCCTTCAGCAGGGGGATGTCCCGGTACAGGATGAGGCTGCCGTCGAAGACAACCGGTGCTATGGTGCTGCCGATGACCGCGTCGTTCCGGAAAGCTATGGGTTGAGGGGGGAGGCCCTGGTAGACCTGCCCCGTACTGGCATCCCACATCCGGAACTCGAGTGCGCCGCCTTGCAGGGAATCGCCGTACACGGTCAGAAAGACGTACCACATGCGGGTGTCCTTGAGGTAGGCGCTGTGGGCAACGCCGACACAGCGGCCGTTTTGGAAGGCAGCCAGCATGTCTTCGGGATCATCGGAAAAGACGCCGGCGATACGCATTTGACCATAGATCGTCATGGTATAGCGGAAGGCCGAGGGGTCAACCTGCCACGCCGGCGTCTGGCCTTTTACGGTCAGGTTCAGGGCCAGGGAAGCGTCCTCATCATTGTCATTGTGCGCGTAGATGATCTCGTCATACCGCCCGACATTCAAGCCTTCGTGAACGGTGAAGACAACCTTGACCCGCCCTTCCGGCGCCAGGGTGCCCTCCATGGGGCTGGCATCGAGCCATGCCGGCAGGTTGCCCAGGCGGAAATGTTGCTCCTGCCCGCCGCTGTTGATGATGTAAGCCTCGAATTGCAGCGGGGCATAGAGGTCTTTGGACAGTTGCAGGTCCGCATCGCTCCAGGCCAAGGGGTTCTGATCGATAAAGGCCGTCCAGCTGATCGGGGACAACAGGGTGTTGCCATGCTGGTCCTGCACCCTGCCGGCGCTCAGCGTGACCACCGTTTTGTCCACCGCTTGCCGGGGCTCCAGCAAATTGATCACCAGCTCGTCGTCATTCACGACGTAATCGAACTGGAGATTCTCCACCGGTCCCCGGTCTTTGATGGGGGCCATATCGTCGCTTTCTGCAGCGCCGATCAGGACAGCGTCCGGAACCTGGTAGGCCGTATCGTCCTGTATTTTTTGGTCGGCGGCGGTGAAGCCCATTTCGCTGTTGTGCTGGAAGCTGAAATATTTTTCGAAAGGATAATAGGCGAGGAGGCCCAGTTCATGGCCGGACAGCCTGGTGTTGGACTGGTCCCGGATGAGGGCGGGATCCAGGCTGCTGTTCCACAAGCGGAATTCATCCAGCTGCCCGCGGAAGAACCTGTCGTAATGCATGAGGTTGAGCGAGTCTTTGTCCTTCCAGGCACGGACGCCCAGGTACAGGTCAGGCGCCGCGAGGCCACCCAGCTTGCGGCTGTCAAAATAGGTTTTCAGCAAACCGTCGACCCAGAGCTGCGCCGTTCCTGAGTTTCGGTTGACGGTCAGGGTTACCTGATGCCAGCGGTCATCCAGGTAATTGCCGGTGACCGATACCCGGAATCCGTTGTTCTCGAAGCTGAGCAGTCCCTTGTCGAAGCCCAGCCAGAACAGGGCTGTCGATCCTCCGGCATCGGTGCCGTCGCCCCTGCCGTTTGATGCCAGCGTCGCTTCCGTTTGCCCCGCTTCGCCCTTGAACCACAGGCCCAGGGTATAGTCCATCTTGTCGGTCAGGGGTATGGCCGCTGTGCGGATCCTGGCATAGCCGTCGCCTGGCAGGAGCAAGGCTTTACCCGGCGGCGTGGACCAGCTGCCGGTCAGGCTGGCATGGTTGCCGTGCGCCTTGTCGAAGATCCTGTCCCCATGCCCTTCGGTCATGGGATAGTAGGCCAGCAGCGCATCTTCCGCACCCGAGAGGCGCCGGAGGCTGAAGGCCTGCAGCTCCGTGGCTGTTCGGGCTTCCGTCCATATGCGGGCGCCGTGCAGCCGTCCCTGGAAATAATCACCGTCCTGGCGGATGCTTCGCCCGAAGACCAGGGGCCCGGTGGATGCGTATGCGCCCACCTGTGCCCGGGGGATGACCGCTTCGAAATTATAAAAGCCGCTGACGGTGCTGTCGCCGGCATGATACACCAGCGCCACATGCGCCCATTCTCCGGGATGGATATCCAGCGGCCGCTGGCTGGTGATCTGATGAGCGCCGACGGTGATCGCCAGCCGGTCGTCGCCCGTGAATCCCAGTTCCATGGATGCCTGCGGGGTACCCTGGCTGAAGAGCGTACATGTTCCCGTGCCCTCGTTCAAGACCCAGAGGGATACCGTGATGTCCTTAGCGGTAAAATTCTTCGCGAAATCACTGACGATGTCCTGGCCCTGGCCATCCAGGCGCACCGAGACGGAATGATCCCCGGGCGCGCCGTTGCGGATGCCGGTGACCTGGAAGTCGCTGTGGGTCAGCAGGCCTGCCGCAATGGGCTCGTTGAAGTGCAGCCGGATGTCATTCCCTGGTTTCAGCACGCCATTGCCCGGTTCTGGGCTGCCGAAGAGCCGGGGGGCATAGGTGTCTTTGACGCCTTTGATGACCGCGGAGGGCGTATTGGCGTAGCGGCCCGGGCCCAGCAGGCATACCGCTACCGCCCGGATGTCGTATGCCTGGTCGGGAAAATTACCGTCATCCATGACCAGTGCATAATGGATTTCCTGGGCATTGCTGATAAAGGTCTTGTCCCCCTCGGCCTCGTTGAATTTGGCCGAATCTCCGTAGAAGCGCATGACCGTGATCCACTGGCTGGCCGCACTGGGTTTGTACTGCAGCTCCAGATGGTCAAATAACGCGTTGCTCATATCAAACTGGTCCAGGATGATGGGCAGGTAACGTTGGCCTTGTTCGTTGACCGCAGCATTCAGGTTGAGAACCCAGTTGTCCGACGGGGCTTTGATCTCCACATTGGAACAGGAAGGGACGAAGTGCGCGGAAACAAAGACGGTGTCGGCGATCGTCGCCTGGTAGCCTGTCGGATCATATTGGCATGCGGAATGCAGGATGATGGGGATGTTGTTGTAGTCCAGGGCATCCGGGCCCTTTTGGAGAGTGAGGACTTTGGTGACGCGTTCTCCATAGATCACCGGAAAGGTGCGGCCGCTGGCTATGGACATCCCGTCGACAGCGATGGAGGCGCCTTTGACGCTGTCGGTGTTCCCGTACGTCAAGACAAAATAGGTCGACCATTCGGCCTCCGAGGCGTTGTCCAGGTGGATGGTATAGGCGGCGCGTTGCGTGGACGGCACATTGTTGACGACGGGGTTGTCCACGGTGATCGACGGCTTGTCCAGCTGTGCCGTGGGTTGATCCAGCAAGGTGCCCTCATTATAGTACTTCGTCAAGGTCCCGCCTTCATAGGGGCATTCGGTCTGCCCTCCCTTTGTACGGAAACTGAAGCCTTTCATCATCTTGACCTCGGTCCCCGAGGCAGACGTGGCGGTCTCATATACCTTGCCGACGTCCGCGCTGATGTATTCCCCCAGGCCGTCTGCAGCCAGCTCGAAGCCCAGGGTAGAATGGGTCTCCGTGCCGCTGCCGATGTCGCCGCTTTCTGTGGTGCCTATAGAGGCCTGGGCCTTGACTTCCATGCCGATACCCATGAGTTCGTCGCCGTCCTTGGTCAGCACACTGCCGGACACAATGATCTGGAAAGCGTCGCTGCTGAACGCGGAAAGCGACGTCTGTTCCGCATAGGTGATGGGGTTGCCTGCATGGAAAGAGTAATTCTCAAAGAACTCGGCGTTCAGCTTATCCTTTTCATTGTCGGCGAGTGCCCGTAGCCATCCATCGATATATTGGTTGATCGCCATAATGGTGTCTGTCTGATAGTCGCTGGAGCTGGGGAAATAGATGGTATAGCTCGGACCATCGTAGAAGGGCTGCGTTCTCGCCGCTTCCCCAAAGGCCACCGTGTCGTTGTTCGACCGGCCGAAAGCGGTGTCTTCCAGGGGCAGCTTGGATACGTATATCTCGGTGTTTCCGGCATCGGCAGCTTGTTGGGCGCTGGCGGGAGAGGTGGTGGGCGGCAGCAGCAAGGAGTTTCGCAGTTTTTTCAGGTTGGGGATCAGGACGGTTTCTATATGTTGCTGCGGGTAGGCAAACAGCGTCCCGAACTGTTCTCCGAAGGCGATGCCTTCCCTTTCGACGACGATGTAGTCTGAAGAGGGTCCGGGGTCCAGGATCAATACGTCGTTGGCCTGCCTTCCTGACCTGGGGATGATGGCCAGGTTATCGCTTTGTCCGTAGGTGATGTTCGTAGAATAGCCGACGAACAGGTCGGCGGGAGCGCCTACGTATATAGGCTCGGCGCTGGTCTGCAGGCGCGTGGTGAGCGTCGTGGTGGATGTTTTCGTGCTGGTATGGGTGTAGTGTGATTCCAGGTGTGCACTCAGGCCCAGGTCGGCGATCACCTTGTCCTCTTCTTCGGTGCCGGCGCCCACCCCCTGCCAGGTAGTGATCTTCGGGCCCAGATGCGAGACGACGGTGGCGTCGTTGACATTGTCCACCGAAGCCGAGTAGGTGGTGCTGCTGGTGATGGTGGTGCCCTGTTCCGCGAAGGAATAACTGCGGTTGCCCGGGGGGTCGCGAAGGACCAGCAAGAGCTTATCGGGTCCCGCGGTCACAAAATCGGTTCCCGTTTGCCTGGACCCCGTCACCAGGGCGTTCATCGGCCCCTGGCCCAGCCAGTCCCAGCTCACGTCGATGGCTTGCCCGAAGCGAATGGTGGCGGCGAAGCTCTTGAGGCCCGGCGGTATGGTGGCCGGGTCTCCGGCGACAAAGGTATATCCTGCTGTTCCGGACGAGTCCAGAGCCAGCGTATCCACGCCGGCAGCGCCGTCCCGGATGGTATTGTGCAGGGTG
>CBINPH010000232.1:0-5492 GCA_966252445.1 uncultured Chitinophagaceae bacterium
CCAGCAACTATATAATTTCTTTTCTGCGCTGCTGGCTGGAGAAGGTAATCTGAAAGATATACAAGAGAAAAAGCCTTTCCCGCAGCTCCGAGGTGTCGTAGCCATATGCGGCTCCTATGGCGAAAAGCATTTTCATTTTCAAAGCCAGCCATGCGGGGAAATCCGCCAGTCCCAGCAGGATGCCTGCGCCCCCGGTCACCGCGCCCTCTGTAGCCGCTCCCAGGCGGTAGTATTCGATGAGCCGGACCACACGCTCTTCGCGCTCTTCGAGGGATTTTGGCCCCAGATCTGGTTTGGTGGTATACCCCGCGCCAAGAAGCACGCCGCGGGTCATTTGTTTGATCACGGCGGTAATGGCCACATGCACCTTGTGCGGGATCAGGCCGTTCATCTTGGCCTGCACGCGCGCGGAGAGGCGGCCGGGCAATGAAGGGCGGCGCTGCATGGACCGTTTCCACTGTTCGACTTCAGATATGATATGGGCTTCGTAGCTGGTCATGGATCCTGTCCATGTCCAACAGCGAAGGGCTCAGAAGGTTCGCCCGGGAACACCGAGAACGGCTCATGGTTGCTGCGCCCGGTCTACCCCCCTAAGCAGCTGCCGGGGTGTACGCAGACTCAGTCCGAAATAGGCTTTTTGACCCGGATGATACGGTTCTCGAAGTTCAAAGTTCTCGAAGGCAGGGCCACCGGGAATGTCCACGTACCGGCTGGCATCCCTGCTGCCGCCGCTCCAGTATTTGGCGCGGCCATTCACGCGGACAACCAACCCGGGTCCGGCCTGCCCTTTGTCTTTCCGCCAATATTGGGTCAGCAGGTAAAAAGGCCTGTAGCGCCAGTTCCAGCGAGCCAGGTAGGCCGGCTGCTGAGGCCAGGAGGCCAGCTCGGCAAAGGTCTCATTGGTGACGGCGAGCACCAGGGGGTCCCCATGGCTGTCCCGGCAGAAACGCGAAGCGCCATAAGGTTCCTTTTCTATAAAACCTATGCCTTGGTAACCGGCATACAAAGCCCGGGCGTCAATGACCGTGTCCTGCAAGTACAGGCGCCGCAGGCGGCTGTAGTTCCCCATGGTGGCAGTAACGGCACAACGGTCCATGGGGGCGCTGCCTTCGTGGTGGAAAACCGCTATGCCCAGCTCGTCGGGGCGCTGCCGGCAAATGCTGAGCCTCAAATACGGGCGGGCCCCGTTTTTGAAAGGCTCCATGTCGACCACCCAGATCATGGAATCCGGCGTCAGCCTTGAAGAGCTGACCCACATGACCTTGCCCAGCCGTCCGTCTACCGACGAAGGGGATATCTCGCTAAACTCTATCTGCCCCTTGACCACGGGCTCCACGGCGATATAATTGATATGGTAAATCACTCCCTGGTAATCATAACCTATCCGCAACAGGCCCCGGGGTCCCCCATTGGCGCCTTCCTTCAAAGACTCCAGGGGGCCGGGGTATAAGCCGACAACTATACCGTTGCGGATCCCCCAAAGGGTGCTGTCCCGGCGGATCCAGGGGGATTCCTGGGCCGACGCTGCATAGCCCCACAATAAGCACATCCAGATAGCCGCTGTTTTCATGGTCAAATTTTGCGAAAGATAGCGCATGCCCGATATTTCTGGGTGTATCTGACGCCATGAACCCGTGGCCGCCCTCCCTTCCAGCGGCTTATATTCCTGCCAATGATACCCGGGGTGCCGAAGCCATCCATCAGGCAGCCAGCCTCGAAAAGCCGGAATTCAACCGGGGAGCAGAAATTTCCATTTCCCTGGGAAAACGTCTATTTTTAGGGCTTCTTTCTAACATACAGCTACCTATGACCAAGATTACAATCAGCCTGGCGCTGGTACTCATGACCCTATTAAGCTGCCACCAGGGCGGTCCAGCCTGTGACCCGCAGCCCAGGGATTCTTCCCTGGCGTCCATCGATTCCCTGGGGATGAAGCTGGACTGGCCTGAAGATCTCGACATCACGGGCTTCGCCGGCCCCAAACTTACGCCCAGTCCGGCCTGCCTGGCGACCGGGGCTACGGGAGAGGTGTATGTGGGTGTGGATATGATCGGCTCGCTTGGCAAGGCTCCGGGCAGAGGCCGGATTGTCCGGCTCGTGGACTGCAACAACGACGGAATCCTGGACAGCCATACCGAATTTGCGAAAGTGGACAATCCCCGGGGCATCATCTCCATCGGGGATAAACTGTATGTGCTGCATACCATGTTCTCGGACAGTGTAGCCACCGGCATGGCCCTGGTCGTGTTCGAAGATGCCGACCACGACGGGGTGGCTGACGGTCCGGGCAAACCGCTCGTACAGCATATGAGCAACCCGGATTACCTGAAGAGCCGCGGTACGGACCATGCCACCAACGGCATCCGGATGGGGATAGACGGATGGATATACATAGCCGTAGGCGACTTCGGGTTCCACGAAGCGACCGGTACCGACGGCACCAAGTTGACGGTATTGGGAGGAGGTATCGTCAGGGTTCGGCCTGATGGCAGCGAAATGGAAGTATATACCCATGGCACGCGCAACCTCTACGATGTCGCTATTGATCCTTACATGAACATCTTCACCCGGGACAATACCAATGACGGGGGCGGATGGAATATTCGTTTCAGTCATCAGATCCAGAGCGGAGAATACGGTTATCCCGTGCTGTTCAAGCATTTTACGGAAGAGATTATCCCCGCCCTGGTCGACCTGGGCGGCGGCTCCGGGACCGGCGCCTTGTTCATGGATGATCCGCGCTGGCCCGACAAGTACAACCATGTACCCATGATGGCGGACTGGGGACGCAGTGAGCTCTATATCCATCGCCTGACCGCAGCGGGTCCAAGCTACACCCAGCAGCAGGAGGACTTCATCAGGCTGCCACAGATCACCGATCTGGATGTAGATGGCTCGGGACGCCTGTACCTCTCCGCCTGGGATGGCGCGGGGTATTCGGGTGATTCGAGCAAAGGATTTATCGTGCGTGTCGTGCCCAAGGGCTGGACCTATCAACCCTTCCCTGACCTGGAAGATGCCTCCGTGGAGGAACTGCAAGCCCAGCTGAAATCGGAGAGCGCCGTCGCCCGTCTGCAAGCAGAGCAGGAACTGCTCAGCCGCGACGCCAAAGAAGCTGCCGACGCGGGATGGGCCATTGCTTCAGACAGCAGCCTTCCCGGTTATACCCGGGTAGCAGGCATGTATACCTACGCCCAGGCAGCCGGCGGCGACGCCATCAGCCACCTGGTCGAGCTGACCCAAGATCCGTCCATGAAGGAATATGCGCTGCGGGCGCTCGCCGACCGCAAGCCGTTCCTGGCCAAAGTACCTCTGGAGCCTTTCCTGAATGCCCTGAAAGATCCCTCACCCCGTGTACAGGTCGCAGGCATAATAGGCCTTGGACGCCTGGGCCGCAAGGAAGCAGCGGAAGCCCTGATGCAGATCCCTGTCCCCCCTTCTTTCGCACCGGTACCCAAAGGACAGGAAGGTCCGCACGCCACCCCCAACCCCGATATCATTCCTGCCCACCTGGCCGTACGTGCGCTGGTCAGCCTCCACGCCGTAGATGCCTGTGTGGCCGCCATTGGGACGGAACATTCCCAGCTGGCCCTCTGGGCCCTCCGCTACATGCATGACACCCAGGCTGTAAATGGGCTCATGGCCGCCTACAGCAAAACGGATAATGCAGACCTGAAGAAAACACTTCTCTCTACCCTGGCCCGTCTTTATATGGAAGAGTCGCCCTATGATGGATCCTGGTGGTGGGGCACCCGGCCCGACGCTCACGGCCCATATTACAGGCCGGTGACCTGGTCGGCCTCCGACACCATCAAAGCGGTACTCGTCAAAGCATGGTCTGCGTCCCCGGCTGCAGGAAAGCAGTTTTTCGCGAACCTGAACGGCAAATTGCGGCTCGGCATCTCCGCCTTCGGCGGGGAGGATCCCGAAGACCTGGCCAAAGACACCAAAGTTGATCTGGAGAAAATAAAAAGGAAAAAAGGTCAGATCGGTCAGTCCTCCATCGAAGACATCATGCTGGCTATGGATAAGATCCCAGGCAATCCTGCCATGGGCAAGAAACTGTTCACTCAACAAGGGTGCATTGCCTGTCATAGCCTTGCCAAAGGACAGCCCCTGAAGGGCCCCTTTATGGGTCAGATCGGCTCCATTATGAACCGCAAACAAATCGCCGAGTCCATCCTGAAGCCGAATGCATCAATATCCCAGGGATTTGCGACGGTACAGGTGACGACCAATGACGGAAAAAAATGGACCGGTTTTGTGACCGCCCAGTCCGCGGACAGGATCGTATTAAGAGACATCACTGGAAGCGCCCACGCCATCAACACCAAAGACATCCGGAAGCGTGAAGAACTTAAAACATCCATGATGCCGTCAGGGCTGGCCAACGCCCTGTCCTATGAGGAGTTTGCCTCCCTGATCACCTTCCTTGCCCAGCAGAAGGGCTAAGGGATGGCCGGACCCTGATCGATGGCCATCCCGTCGTCCATGGACGCCGGAGGCCTGATCATGTCCAGCAAATTGTCTGCAGACGTTACCCGCCCTTGGGCCGGTAGCGTCTGTCATTAATACCGCTGCCTGGGAACCTAGATACCCGGAAGTCAAGGTCATGGCTATGCCCCGAACGGCGACATGTTTTGCAGGCGCCTGTCCCCCGGGAGCCCATGGGCAATAAGCCTCCCCAGCCCTCATCCCTGGCCGGTTACAGTATAGCTCCTGGAGCCACCTTATGGTCAAATAAAAGCCGCTTAAAGACCATGAAGTGCGTCAAAAGCAGCAACGGCACATAGATAATTACAATGAAGTAGGTGGCCCCCAGAAAGGGAACAACGCCATACCTTGGACCATCCACAAAGGCCAGCAACAAGTCAAATCGCCCTAAAACATTGAATATCCACAAAAGAGGCTTAAACGATGATCGACCCATACACAAAAGCGTTATGATGGCTAAAATGGCTGCCGTAAAATCCCCGAATGCAGCCGGAATGGCCCAGGCGGGGTTAAGCCCTGGATGAACTACACCTGGTACAAGAAAAGATAAGCCCGCAAAACGGAAAGCATGTAACAAGAGTATGGGGCGAACTGATTTTTCCCATCCCCCGTCTGTAATCTGCCTCCAAAGGTACCTTTTGCCTATCCTACTCCATACCAGCAGGCTCATCAAGACGCTGACGGCAAACAAAATGGTCGTTTCCATAAAATATTTATTTTGGGGCAAAGGAAACGAGAAGGGGAAAACCTGCAGTTGTCCCATGGCAAAAAACGAATTGTCATAGGGCAATAAATCGCGCCTAATGCCTGGAGAAGTCGCGCCTGATTCTGCTCAGCGACGAATTGGTAATACCGAGATAGGAGGCAATATGTTTTAATTGGACAACTTGAAAAATCTCCTTGTTGTCTTTGATCAAGTCTTCATAGCGCTGTTCTGCCGTCTTGTTGATCATCGCCAGTGTCCGTCGTTTATGAAAGACCAGTTCTTTAACCAGCAT
>CBINPH010000233.1:0-5479 GCA_966252445.1 uncultured Chitinophagaceae bacterium
AGCGCCCTCTTCCTGTGGAGGGAGCGCGCCGCGCCGGCGCCTGCACAGAAAAGCACCAACCAGGTATCCACCCAGCTGGGCTCCCGCACCAAGATAGAGCTGCCCGACGGCACCCGCGTCTGGCTGAACGCCGGCAGCAAGCTGACCTATGAGAACTTCGACAAAACGGCTTCCCGCGAGGTGAGCTTGTCAGGAGAAGCGTATTTCGAGGTGGTGCACGACGAGGACAACCCCTTCATCATCCATACCGAACATATCGACATCCGCGACATCGGGACCTCCTTCGAGGTCAGGGCCTATCCCGAAGAAAAAGAGGTGGAGGCGACGCTGATTACCGGCGCCATAGAGATCTTCCACCGGGACCACCCCGAGGAGAAGGTGCGGCTCAAGCCCCACGAGCGGATCGTCATCCCCCTGCTGGAGCCGGGGGAGGGCTCGCCCCTGCAGCATGATGAAAAGTCGGCGACACCTTACACCATCCTGCCGGCGGTGCCCACCAAAGAAGGGCTGCTGCCGCAGACGGCCTGGGTGGACAACAAGCTGGTGTTCGACAACGAGCCCTTCGCCTCCCTGGCGCTGCGCATGGAGAAATGGTACAATGTGAGCATACATTTCCGCAGCAGCAAGCTCCGGGAACTGCGTTTCTCGGGCATCATCGAAAAAGAATCGCTGGAGCAGGCCTTCCAGGCCATGCAGTTCTCCAGGCCGTTCCGGTATACGCTAAAGAACAACGAAGTATGGATAGACGATCATTGAGAACCTCAATGCCATGGCCTATGAAGAGATGACAAAATAAAGGGAGGATGTTTGCCGCACCCTCCCGGAAAAAGGCTTACAACGGAAACAGCCGGTCGTCGAAAACGGGCGCGTTTCCATTTTATCACCGTTTCAATGTCAAAAGTATGCAAAAATTCCTGCTGCTTAAGGCTCCGCTCCGCCATGGACGGACAAAATTCCTGCTGGTCATGAAATTATCGGCGCTATTGCTTACTGTGATCTGCATGAATGCATATTCTTCGGGCGTGTCCCAGGAGAAGATCGACCTCGACCTCCACAACGTCAAGATCAAAAAGCTGCTGAGCACCCTGGAACGCAGCTGCCATTACCGCTTCATCTACAACGATGACATCCTGCCCGACAACCGCCGCGTCAGCGTGGTGGCCAAAGGGGCCACGGTGAGCCAGATCCTCGACCATGCCTTCGCCAGCGGCGACCTGATCTACAAGCTCATGGGCAACGACCTGATCGCCATCGGGGTGGCCGGCAACGTGCTGCGCGACGTATCGGTGTCCGGCATCGTCACCGACTCGGCCACGGGGCAGCCCCTGGCGGGGGTGACCATACAGGTGAAGGGCTCCACAGTAGGGACGGTGTCGGGTCCCGATGGCCGCTTTTCCATCACGGCGCCGGACAACGCGGTGCTGCTGGTGTCCTACCTGGGCTACAACACCCGGGAGGTGCCCCTGGACGGCAGCACGGAGTTGTCGATCGTGCTGGCGACGTCCAGCACGGGCCTCAACGAAGTGATCGTCACGGCCCTCGGCATCGCGCGCGAGTCGAAGGTGCTGGGATACGCGGTGCAAAAAGTGTCGGGCGGCGAGCTGCAGACGGTGAAAGGGGTGGACGTGGGCACTTCCCTCACGGGCAAGGTGTCCGGCCTGGTGATCAAGAACTCTACGGAGTTCAACGCGACGCCGGTGCTCGAACTGCGCGGCGAGACGCCGATGCTGGTGGTCGACGGGGTGCCCTATGAGAACATGACGCTGCGCGACATCCCCGCCGACGACATCGCCGACATCAGCGTGCTCAAGGGCCCCACGGCGGCGGCGCTGTACGGCTCCAAGGGCGCCAACGGCGCCATCATGATCACCACGAAGCGGGGCAAGGGCTCGGGGCTCTCGGTGGACATCAACAGCAGCACCATGCTGCAGCTGGGCTACCTGGCCATCCCCAAGGTGCAGACCTCCTATGGTCACGGCATCGACGGGCAGATTTCCACAGACTATGTCTGGGGGCCCAAGCTGGACATCGGCGACAGCGCCATGCAGTGGAACCCCCTGACCAAGCGCATGGAGAACATGCCCCTGGTCTCCAGCGGGAGGAACAACCTCAAAAATTTCCTGGAGACCGGCCTCATCACCAACAACAACATCAGCGTGACCCAGACGGGCGAGCACGGCTACTTCCGCGCCAGCCTGAACCATATCTACAACAAAGGACAGTATCCCAACAGCCGGCTCAACATCATCAACTACACCATGAGCGGGGAGATGAAGGTCGGGGACCGCTTCAGCCTCGAGAGCCATATGGGTTACACCAACCAGCGCTCTCCGCAGATCTGGGGCACCGGCTACGGGCCCCAGGGCTACCTGTACCAGATCCTCATGTGGACAGGCCCCGACTATGACATACGCCAGTACCGCGACTACTGGGTGGTGCCCCACCAGGAACAGAACTGGCTGTATACGTCCTGGTACGACAACCCCTACCTCATCGCCTACGAGAAGCTGGACGGCATCAGCCGCAACAAGCTGTTCGCCAGCCTGAACGCCCATTACAGGCTGGCCAAGGGCCTGGACCTGATGTTCCGCTCGGGGTACGACTACTACAAGAACGAAGAGACGGTGCGCAGCCCGGCAGGCATCAACTCCACCCGCGGCGGCTCCAGCGGCCGAACCTTCGAATGGGACTACAGCGGCAAAGGCATGTACGGCATGAACCAGCTCTGGGGCTTCAGTACCAACAACGACCTGATCCTGACCTATGACCACAGCGCCGGCGACTTCCAGCTGAATGCGCTGGCCGGCGCCAGCATATCCTATCACGAAGACCGGGAGTTCGGCTCCCAGACCCGCAACGGGCTGTCCATCCCCGGCTGGTATTCCCTGGCCAACGCAGTGCCCTCCACCTCGGCGGGCGTGGACGCCCTGATCACCAGTTACGGCACCTGGCGCCAGCAGGTCAACAGCCTCTACGGCAAGGCCTCCCTCTCCTGGAAGGACAGGATCTTCGTGGACCTCACGGGCCGCAACGACTGGAGCTCCACCCAGTCGGCTTCGCAGCGATCCTATTTTTATCCGTCGGTCTCCGCCAGCCTTATCCTGTCGCAGTTCTTCCACCTGCCGGCCTACGTAGACATGTGGAAGATCCGCGGCGCCTGGACGGAGGACAAGTCGCCGGCAGGCATCTACGACAACAACAGGACTTTCTCCGTCGGCACCTCCTGGGGCCTGCCCAGCTCCAGCTACCCCGACGGCCTGCTGGGCGCCGACCTGCTGCCTTCCGCCACGCGCACCTGGGAGCTGGGTACCGCCCTGTTCCTCTTCGGCCAGCGCCTGCATGTGGACGTGGCGTACTTCCGCAAGTACTATTACGACCAGCAGACGGAAGCGACGATCTCCGCGGCCTCCGGCTTCGACAACACCCTCATCAACACGAACGAGACCTACGCCCGCCGCGGCCTGGAGCTGACGCTGGACGGCTCGGTGATCAAAACGGACAAGTTCGAATGGCGCTCCATGATCAACTATTCCTTCCAGCACGAGTATTATGTGAACCTGGACTCGGTGTACTCGGCTGACAACCTGTGGACGCGCAAGGGCGCCCGCAAGGATGCCTATATCTCCCCGCCCATCATGCGGACGCCCGACGGGCAGATCATCAACAACGCCGGGCTGCCCGTGCTGAGTGACTACGACGGCAACCTGGGCTATACCGATCCCGACTTCGCCTTCGGCTTCGTGAACAACTTCACCCTGGGGCAGTTCCTCTTCGGCATCAGCATAGACGGGCGCATCGGCGGCATCATGTACGACTACATCTGGAACAAGATGTTCGACACCGGCGCCAACCCCGAGACGGACACCAAATGGCGCTACGACCAGGTGGTCAACGGCCTGGACAACTACATAGGCCCCGGCGTCAAGGTGGTGGCGGGCGAGGCGACCTACGACAAATACGGGCGCATCACCAGCGACACCCGGAAGTACGCCCCCAATGATGTGGCGGTGGGCTATCAGGACTACGAGCAGTGGCTCAACGGCGCCGGCTGGGAGCATGGTCTCAAGAGCCAGTCCTTCGTCAAGCTGCGCGAGATATCCATCGGCTACCGCCTGCCCTCGGCATGGCTGGCCCGCACGGGCATCAAGAACGCTTCGGTGTCGCTGACGGCGCAGAACGTGTACATGTGGACGCGCTTTACATTTTCCGACCCGGACGTGGGGGATGAGGACCTCAACTCCCCGTCCATCCGTATGGTCGGGCTGAACCTCAAGGCCAGCTTCTAGGACCACCCCTTTTTCCACACGGCGAGAGCCGCAAATGCATGATTATGAACATTCGGATTTCACATATGATCGCCCCGTTCATCGCGCTGGCCCTGCTGGCGGGATGCACGGACAAGTTCGACAGCATCAACGCCAACCCGGATGAGTCGACGACCTCGAACGCGGCCTGGCTGGCCACCAACATGCTGACGTCGATCACTTCCTCGGACATCGCCTCCACCAAAGGGTTCTGCCAGCCGTTCATGCTGGCCAAGTATGTGCTCTGGACGGAGGACCAGGAAGGATACCAGTACAACCGCATCGGCCGCACCAGCTTCGGGCGCCTGGCGGTGCTGCGCAACATCCCCGTCATGCTGGACTATGCCCAGGCCGACTCCCCGGGGGTGCGCAACGCCTATGCCGGCCTGGCGCATTTCATCCGCGCCTGGCAGTTCTACCAGGTCACCATGCAGGTGGGCGACATCCCCTATTCGGAGGCCGTGCAGGGCGAATCGGCGGGCATCATCAAGCCCCGCTACGACACCCAGAAGGATGTCTTCCTGGGCGTGCTCCACGAGCTGGACAGCGCCAACCTGCTGTTCGCCTCCGCCGCCCCTTTCTCCGGGGACTTTATCTATGAGGGCGACCCCGACCGCTGGCGCCGCCTGGTCAACAGCTTCGAGCTGCAGGTCCTCATGCAGCTCTACCGCAAGACCGACGACCAGGACCTCCGCGTGGTGGATCGCTTCCGCGACATCGCCGCCAACCGCCCCTTGATGCGGGACTACGACGACAACTTCGCCGTCAAATACCAGGGCGTGGCGGGATACGGCTATCCCTGGTGCAACACCCCCACGCAGATCAACTCCTTCATCATCTACCCCGAGGTCGGGGCTACCCTGATCAATCCCCTGAAGGCCCTGCACGACCGGCGCCTGTTCTACTATGCCGAGCCCTCCCCGGTGAAGCTGGATGGCGGCAGCCAGCCCTCGGACTGGGATGCCTATGTGGGCGTGGAGGCCTCGGCGCCGGTGGCCGACACCAAGGTGGCCAGGGCCACGGGCAACTTCTCGGACTTCAACAAGCGCTACACCGACCTCTTCGATGCCGAGCCGGTGGGCCTGTTCAACCACTGGGACCTGGAGTTCCTGCTGGCCGAGGCGGCGCTGCGGGGATGGATAGACGCCTCGACGGCGCAGGCGCATTATGCCGCC
>CBINPH010000234.1:0-5451 GCA_966252445.1 uncultured Chitinophagaceae bacterium
GCAACAACAGGCTGTTCGACAGTGGCTCACCGGCGCGGATCAGCACCTGGTCCGCCGGGGCCAGCCCTTCGAAGCCGGTGTTAAAATTCTGGGGGCTGAAGCCGGCGAAGCTGGCCGGGTAATCCGGCAGCAGGGAAGCGGGGCATATGCGGCCTTCGTCAAGGGCCGAGAGGTACAGCAGGGGCTTGAGCACGGAGCCGTAGCTGCGCGGCGCCGTGATGATGTCCACCTGTCCGCCCCGCGCCTGCCCCGTGTCGGCGGTGTTGCCCACATAGGCCAGGGCGTCCCCGCTCCCCAGGTCCAGCACCAGGGCCGCGGCATTGTATATGCCGTTGCCCCGGTAGAGGCGGTGATAGCGCCCGATGATGGCGCTCACCTGCTCCTGCAGGCCGGCGTCCAGGGTGGTGGGCAGCCGCTGTCCCTGCAACCCTTCGCCTACCAGCCTGGCTCCCAGCTCCGGCGCCAGCTGCGGCAGTTCGTGCGGGGGGCCGGGCACCGGCTCCAGCATGGCCAGGCGGCAGCTGACGCTGTCCAGGTCGCCGCGCCGCCAGAGGGCCTGCAGCAGGCGGTCCCGCTTCCGGCGCAGGGCTTCCTGGTTGCGGCCGGGGAAGATGAGTGCGGGAGCGTTGGGCAGCACGGCCAGGGTGGCTGCCTGCCCCCAGCTGAGCTGGCCGGGGCCGCTGCCGAAAAAGCGCCAGCAGGCCGCCTCCAGGCCCACCACATTGCCGCCGAAAGGCGCATGGGTCGCATACATCCGCAGCAGCGTTTCCTTGGAGTGCAGGCATTCGGCTTTCAGGGCCATGAGGATCTCCAGGGCTTTCTCGCCGTAGCTGCGCGAAGGGTGGCCCCGCGACAGGCGGGCCAGCTGCATGGTGATGGTGCTGCCGCCGCTGACCACGGCGCCGGCCCGCAGGTTGCGGTAGAGGGCGCGGGCCAGCGCCACCGGGTTGACACCCGGGTGCCGGTAGAAGTGGCGGTCCTCATAGCAGAGCAGCGCACGCCGGTACTTGTCCGGCAGGGGGCCTCCGCCCCGGAAGCGCCATTGCTCGTCAGCGGCCACCGTGGCGCCCAGCAGCTGCCCGTGGCGGTCCAGCAACACCGTGGAACAGGGCTGGTCGAAGCGGATGCCGGGCACCCCCAGCAGGAAAAGGAGGAAACCCCCTACCAGGATCACCGCACTGAGCAGCCTGCTCCGCAGCCTGCGGAGCCCCTTGTCGATATGCCTGCTCCGGCCCTTCATTTGTTCCCTGTTCTCAGCGCTGCCGTACCGACACCCAGCGGCCCGGCACCAGGGCGGTGATGCGGTGGTCATACATGGCCGAGCAGTGCACGCCCGGCAGATAGAAACGGCCCGCATAGGTGGCGCTGAGCTGTATGCGGAACACCTTGGTCCGCCCGGCAGGCAGGTCGAAGAAAGTATATACCCGGTCGTCGCGGATGTCCTGGTAATCCGGCGTGGAGCCCTCCTGCGGAGCCCCGCCTCCTTCGAAGCGGGCGTTGCGGATCTCCCAGCCCGAGGGGAACACCTGCTCCAGCACCAGCTGCCGGTAGTCGCCGCGCAGGCCCGGATTGTATATGGTTACCTGGGCCACGAAATCCGTGCCCTGGGCCAGCTCGGCGGGGTCCAGGGGGCCGCCGCCGGTGCCCGTATAGCGCAGGGTCATGCGCAGGTCCTGCTGCACGGCCTGCTCTTTGCCCGCCGCCGGGGTGCCCCGCAGCATCACCTGGGCATACAGGGTGCCTCCGGAGCTGTTCTCCAGCGCCAGCCGCGGCGCCCTGTCTCCCTGCAGGGGGATCTGAACCCGGCTTTCCGGCAGCCGGCTGTGCACGGCGTGGGTGGCGCCGTCCAGCTGGTAGCTGTATTGCAGCTCGGGCATGCCCTTGCGGCGGTCGTAATACCGGGCCATGGCGATCAGGCCGAAGGACGTCTCCTGGGTGCTCATCCAGCCGTCCCCGTTCAGCGCGCCGGCGACCTGCCGCGCCAGCTCAAAACCCTGGTCCGGCCGCCCCATATCCACCAGGGTCTGCAGGATCATGGCCTTGTCGCGCAACGAAGAGCCGTAGGTGGGGCCCACGCCGCGGTAGGCGTCGGGGTCCTGCGAAGCCCCGGCGACCAGCTGCTGCGCCACCGCCGCCTGGCCGGCCGTCGCATAGGCGTCGGCCAGACGCCAGCGCGCCTGCAGGCTGAGGGTGGGCTCCGCCCGCAGCCGGTTCATGGCGCCCCACTGGGGCTGTTGCGCCAGAGCGAGGGTATAGAGGCGGTAAGCCTGGATGAGCTGGTCGCTCTCTCCGTGCTGGGGGCGCCATTGGTTGGCCCGCTGGGCCTGGTATCTGGTCCAGGCATTCATCATGGCGTCCATGACGGCGTAGCCCTGCTGGCGCGCCTCCAGCAGGAAATGCCCGGCATAGGAGCTGGCCCAGTCGTCCGGGTAGTTGGAGCCCGGCCAGTAGCTGAAGCCTCCGCTGGCGTGCTGGAAGGCCGACAGGGCGCGTATGCCCTCCCGGACGTGGGCGGCCGCATCCTTTTTTTCCTGTTCAGACAAGGCCACCAGCCCCCCCAGGTACAGTTGCGGGAAGACGGCCGAGGTGGTCTGTTCCAGGCAGCCGTAGGGGTACTCGATGAGGTAGCGCAGGCGCCGCCCCAGGCTGAGGGGAGGCACGCCACCTACTTCCAGCTCCGCGGCCTGGGTGCCGGGCAGCCCGAAGAGATCCAGCTCGGGGGTCCAGCGCTCGCCCGGCTGCAGCGTCTTGCGGAGCACCGTGGTCTGCGGCGGGTTGGGATTGCGCACCGACAGGTCTATATCGTTCACGGAGGTATACCCTCCGCCGGTGGCCACCACATGCACCTTGCCCTGGCCCGCGCGTTCGGCGGCCTGCAGGCGGAAGCTCAGCAGGCTGTCCCCCGTGCCGCGGAAATGCAGCTGTTGCTTCGCCGCTCCCGTCACCCGGAAATGGCTGTCCGTGCTCACCTTCACGGTGACGTCCCGCACCCCGGCCTCCATGGCGAAGACGTTGACGGGCAGGCTGATCTCCTCGCCGGGCCCCGTGACCCGGGGCAGGGTGGACAGGATCATCAGGGGCTGCGACACGGGGACGGTCTTTTCGGCAAAGCCGTAGGCGCCTTTCTCCCCGGCTATTAGCATCACGCGGACCGAGCCTACGTAGTTGGGCATCACGAAGGCATGGGTGGCCGTCCGGCCCGCCCCCAGCTCGAAAGGCCCGAAGAAGCGCACCACGGGCTGGAAACGCAGGTTCTGCAGCGGCCGGTCCTCCTGTTCGGCGCTGCCGTCGCCGCCGATGGAGAGCAGGCGTTCCAGGCGCGCCCCGTAGGCGCCGATGACCTGGTCAAAAATGTCCCAGGTGCGCACGCCCAGGGCCTCGTGGGCGTAGAAGGCGTTCCAGGGGTCCGGGGTCTTGAAGTTGGTGAGGTCCAGGAGGCCCTCATCCACCACCGCCAGCGTATAGGCCATGGGGTGACCGTGGCGCTCGCTCACGCGGATCTTCACCGGCTCCCCCGGGCGCAGCTTCGCGGGCATGGTGATGGCCGGCGCCAGCAGGGTGGCCGGGTCTTCCACTTTGACCCCCACAATGCCATACTGCCGCAGGGGCAGGTCATTCACGGTCTGGCCGTGGGGCTGCAGCACCGACACGTGGAGGTACACGTTGGGGCACATGTCCGCCGTAACGGGGAGGGTGAAGAGGTTGGTGCCCTTGGCGGCATTCAGCCAGAAGGTGCGGAGTACACGGGAGCCGTTCTCCACGCTGATGAAGGCCCTGCCCTGCCCGCTGCCGGGGATATACAGCCGCATGGTGTCCCCGACCTGGTATACCGTCTTGTCGGGGGTGAAGGTGAGGCGTGTGGCACCCCCCGGCATGCCGGCGGGGCTCTCGCCGTCCGGCCATTCGAAGTAGACAAAGGTGCCGCAGGTGTAGCCGCTGGCGGGGTCGGAGACGCGAATGTAATAGCGCCCCCACTGCGGGGAGGCGATGCGCAGGGGGAAACGGGCCTGCCCGTGGCGGGTAGAGAGGCGCGAAGAGGAGACCAGCTGGTAGTACCGGCTGTGCACGAAATCGGCGCCGTCGCTGCCGTTCTCTTCCCACCACCAGCGCCAGCGCGTCTTGTAAATGCTGACCTCCAGGCTGTCCATATCGACGGGAGCGCCCTGCTCGCCCAGGGTGGCGACCTCGACGCTGTAGTCTTTGTCCAAATCCAGCATGCCTCCGTAGCCGCTGCCTTCCGGCACCCGTATGCCGATGTAGCGGCTGTAGGGATGAAAGGGCACCGACTGGTAGTTCACGCTGAAGCTGCCGCCCGGTTCGAAGACCTTCCCGCGGAAGTAGGCGTTCAGGGTGGGCGGGGCGGCGCCTTCGAGGTGGATCGCGGGCCGGACAAGGGCGGTCCCGCCGGCATCCAGGCTGCCGGAGAAGACGTTGCGCTCCACGGTCTTGAAGCTGGCGCCGGCGTCGTCGAAGACGTAGCCGGGATAGCCTTTGAAGGTGGTCTCTCCCTGGGAGAGGACCATGTCGTATTCGGCGCGGAGGCTGCCCGCCGGCGACCCGCTGAGCCAGCGCACCTGCAGGCGGCCCTCCTGCCGGGATGGGGTGATGCCGCCGGCGGGGAAGGCCAGGGTGATTTTCAGGCGGTTGGGCTTGACGGTCTCTACCTTCAGGGTCTTGTGGAAGCTGGCGCCGCCGACCCTGACGGTGGCTGACCAGTTGCCGGTGGGCGCGTCGGGCGCCGTGGCAGTGGCAAAGCGGTAGATGCCGCCGGTGGCGGAGGACCGCACCAGGCGCTGCACCAGCATGCCACGGGGGTTGCTGAGCTCCAGCACCACGGGGTGATGCTCGGGCAG
Source organism: uncultured Chitinophagaceae bacterium (assembly GCA_966252445.1). Taxonomy (GTDB): domain Bacteria; phylum Bacteroidota; class Bacteroidia; order Chitinophagales; family Chitinophagaceae; genus CBINPH01. Next base: position 4,854 of record CBINPH010000234.1, read on the forward strand.
GCGACCGTCCCGGTCGTCGAGCATGAAGGAGAGGTATATGGAGTCGCCGGGGCGCCAGACGCCGCGCTCCCCGTAGAGAAAGCCCTTGATGCCCCGCTGTACGGGGTCCCCCGACACATCGAACTGGCTCACCGACAGCGCGTGGCCGTCGCCCAGCTTGAGGTAGCCCCGCTGGGAGCCGTTTTGGGCCTCTACCAGGAAGGGACGGCGCGGCAGCTCCATGCTGGCCAGGCCTCCCTGCCCCGTGCTGGTGCTGGCCAGGGGCTGCAGCTGGTAGTCGTAGACGGTGAGGCGGGCCCCCTTCAGGGGCTCGGCCGTGCGCAGGTCCGTGGCGACCACCAGCAGGCTTCCGTCCTGGCCTTCCTTGGCCATGAGGCCGATGTCGGAGGCCAGCAGGTTCTTGCGGATGACGTTGCGCCCGTCGGCGTAGTAGGCCGAGTTGCAGGGGTTGTCCCGCTGCTCCCAGTCGTAGTCTTCGCCGTAGTAACGGCCGAAGTCGTCGTAAAAATAGGGGGTGCCGTTGTCGAAGTCGCTGGTGTCGGGCTGCTCCCGCGGGTCACCGACGCGGCGCAGGCCTTCGTCCCCGCCGGTGCTGCAG
>CBINPH010000235.1:0-5443 GCA_966252445.1 uncultured Chitinophagaceae bacterium
CCTGCTGTTCCCCCTGCGCCTGGAGACGCGGTTCAAGCGCGTAGACGGAAGCCCGCAGCTCTGGGTCCGCGTTTTCCCCGACGAATGCCTGGTCGACAGCTTCGACCCCCTGCTCTCCCGGACCGAAGTCAGCAACGCCGCCCGCTTCTGGGCCGAATACTACAGCGTGGGCAGCACCGACCCCGACGACCCCGACCCCGCCGTGCTGGAAGGTCAGAAAGCCGCCTGGCGCCTGCTGGTGTCCACCTGCAGCGACGGGCGCGCCGCCTGGATCGTCAGGCAGCTGCTTCCCGACGCCGGGACCAGCGTTTTCCCGGCCAGGGGGCCCAAGACAGTGATCCTGGCGCTGGTGGCCGACGGCTGGGACCCGGCCAGGCAGGACGCCATCACGGGGCTTTTCCGCGATCTCTGGCTGGCCGACGGCCGCACAGAGCGCATCAACGAGGTCAAGGACAGCTTCGACGCCGCCCATCAGGCGGAGGGCCTGAGCGCCGATGCGGTCATTGCCGCCTACGAGCCGGTCAACTTCGGGGAGCCGCTGCCGGCCGGCCTCAGCCGGGAGGAGGCGGACCTGCAGTTCGCCATCGTCGTCTTCCCCGACCTGGAGCAAAAAGCCGGCAAGGACAAGGGCTGGACCCTGCCCACCCGGGTGACCCTGCTGCCTGAGCGGCTGGCGCTGATCCGCGTCAAGGACGGAGCCCCCATGGAGCCTGTCTTCGGCCGGCCCATCCCCTATCCCCTGCCCACGAGCCCGGATCCCGCCGCCATGGAAGAGCAGTTCGTCACCGACGAGCATGGGGACCTGGTCTTCGGGGAACAGATCCGCTGGGTGGCCGACTTCGACCGGGCCGTGGAGATCGGCATGGGCTTCCGCCTGCCCCTGGCCCCCGACGAGGTGAACGGCTTCGAGCGCCTGCTGGTGCTGGGCGTGCGGCTGGCGGCCGGCGCCGACGAGGGGCGGAAGCTGCTGGAAGAGCTCTTCGACCACCATTTTTTCTCCAAGAAAGGATTCTCCCTCATCCCCCAGGGCACGCCGACCAACAACACCGAGGCGGAGGATGCGGGCTTCACCGAAAGCAGCCGCCCTGACGAGAGCTTTGACCAGTATTTCCTGCAGAAGCCGGGCTTTACGGTCTCCGCCCGCCCGGAGGATCGCAGCGACGGGCAGTGGCTGGCCGAGTGGCTGGGCCTGGACTTCGGGGTGCTGCAAAAGGTCCTGCACAGCGGCGGCGGGGACCAGCGCGAGGTCCGTCACATGAACACCGCCCTCTGGCCCGCCACCCTGGGCTCTGTCATGGAGTCCCTGATGGAGGATGGCTTCAGCGCCGAGGGCATCGCCCACACCCGCGATTTCTTCAGCGCCTTTGTCAGCGGGCGGGGGCCGTTGCCGGCCATCCGCATCGGCAACCAGCCCTACGGCATCCTGCCCACGGCGCCCTTCCGTCGCCTCGGCTGGATGCGACCCGATCCCCGGCTCACCCGTCTGCCCGACCCCTTCCTGTGGAACCTCTACCAGCTGCTGCTGCGCATGGACGCCTACCTGGACGGGCAGCTGCTGAACGGTGTGGCGCATGTGGGGCGGGCGGGCGCCGACCCCTACCAGACCCTGCTGGACATCGTGGGCCTGCACCCCGGCTCGGTGGAATACCACCGCCGCTACATGGAGACCCTGATTGAGATGACCAACACCATGAGCCTCATCAAGCCGGCCTATACCTACCATGCCGACGCCGTCGCCGCCACCGTGGGCCTGCTTCACGACACCCTGGGTTATCCCAGCGACGTGCTGCCCCAGCTGGCCGCCCTCTACGGGCTGCCCTGGCAGCGCCTCATCACCGTGCTCATCGATGACCGTCCCCTCTCGGAGACCGACCCGGTACGCGCCTATACCGCCGACGGACGCAACTATATCGCCGCCCTGGCCGACCAGGCCCGCAGTTCCCTCGACGCCCTGCGCACGGGGGCCGGATTCAGCGAAAGGCCGGCCGCCGAGCTGTACCGCCTGCTCAAGTATGCGCTGGAACAGGAATACCACAGCAGCTCCCTGGGGGCGGCCCTGGCCGCCGAGGCTTTCAGCCCCAAAGACATCAGCCGCATGCGCGTCGAGCAGCCCTTCATCCACCAGACCTGGAAGGGCGCCGTGACGGAAAGCCGGTACAAGCTGCTCTACGACACCGTACCCCAGATCTCCCCCGACAAGCCTGTCGCCGCCTTTATCCGCGACTCCCTGCTGCTGGAAACGGTACCGGCTTATTCCCGCTACCTGTCGCGGCAGCTGGACGCCCTGGACGCCCTCAAGGATCTGCCCACCGCCCGCCTGGAGCGGGCCCTGGCCGAGCATATCGACTGCTGCAGCTACCGCCTGGACAGCTGGAAGACCGGCCTGCTGACCTGCGGCCTGGCGCAGCTCCGCCAAAACGGAGATAAGACGGAGGGACGCCGCCTGGGCCTGTACCTGGGGGCCTTCGGCTGGCTGGAAGAGGTGCGCCCCGAGAAAAACAAGGTGCTGACGGCCGTCACCCTGCCCCCGGAGCTGGCCGCGGATTTCAACCCGGACGGCGACAAGGTCTTCTGGGAGGATGCTGCCAACGAAGGGTATATCCACGCGCCCTCCCTCAACCAGGGGGTCACCGCCGCCGTGCTGCGCAACGGCTATGTATCCCACGGCAAGGCCGATGACAACGAGGTCATGGCCGTCAACCTCACCTCGGAACGCATCCGCGAGGGGCTCTCCCTTATCGAAGGCATACAGGGGGGGCAGCCCCTGGCCGCCCTGCTGGGGTACCGCTTCGAACGGGAGCTGCACGACCGCAGCGACCTCACCGGCCAGGGCATAGACCGTTTCATCTACGCCCTGCGCAAGCAGTTCCCCCTGACCGCCGAACAGATCAGGGACACGGCCACCAGTGCCACCACGGATCCCTCCGTGGACCCCGACAGCATTCCCATCACGGCCATAGAGGCGCGCAACGTGGTGCACGGGGTGCATCTGAGCCAGCACGTGGCGGCACAGACCGGCGCCGCCAGGAGCTATCCTTTCGGGCTTGCCCTGCCCGCCGCCGGCGCGGCGGTGGCGGCGGCCATCACGGCGGCGGCGGAGCACCTGCTGGCGCTGTCCGACGCCATTGCCGACCTGGGCATCGCCGAGAGCGTACACCAGACCCTGATGGGCAATACCGACCGGGCCGCCGGCGTGCTGGAGGCCTACAGCAAGGGCAACTACCCCCAGGCCCCCGAGGTGATCCGCACCCCCCGCGGGGGGACCACCCTCACACACCGCGTCGGCATACCGCTGACCTTCGTGGAGCAGGACGGCGCCGCCGGACCCCGCGGCGGCGCCGAGCCCTCGGTCAACCGCTGGCTGGCCGCCATGCTGCCCCTGCTGGACAAGATCTGCTGCCATTGCAGCTATACCGCCCTGGCCGACGGCGCCCTCCACGAGACCGACGTGTCCATGGCCCAGCTGGGCCTGGCGCCCATTGACCTGGTCTACATCCTCAGTCCCCGCGGCGACGCCGGCATGAGCGAAATGGACGACCGCCTGCTCCACTACCTGCAGGGCCCCGCCGGGCCCGGCCTCCAGGTTGACGGGGCGCTGACCCTGCAGTACACCCACCTGTACGACGACCCGGACCTGTACGCGCTCTTCCAGGTCACCCCCCTGATCAGGAGCCTGGCGGCCCTCACGCTGTCTTCCGCCACCCTGCGCCCCGGCGACATCGCCATCCCCGGCGAAGCCTCGGCGCAGACGCAGCCCGCTCCCTGGCTGCCGGAGCAGCGGGTGCAGGACCTGGTCAGCGGCCTGAAAGCGCTGCTCGACGCCGCCGAAGGCAGCGGCGGCGTGCTGGCCTACCTGGCCGGCCTCCCCGACATGGACAGCGCCAGCGAGGCCCAGGCCGCCGACATGCGCGCACAGGTCGACAGCACCCTGAAAAACCTGGCCGCCCTGCTGCTGGCGCTGGGGCACTACGGCATCCCGCAGACCGGCGCCGGCGAGCTCTACGAGCGCCGCCGGCAGTGGTTTTCCACCCTGAAGGGCAGGCTCCGGGAGCTGGTCGCCCGCTGGCAGTCGCGCGCTGACGAGTATGCCCTGCTGGAGGCCCAGCCTGTCACCCCTGAGCGCCTGCAGGCCATGGAACGCCTGATCTCGGCCACACCCACCGCCCCCGCCGACATCACGGCCGCCGCTGTGGCGGCGAAGAAGGCCCTGTTCGATACAGCCTTTGCCGCCCTGCAGGCCGCCGCCGACAGCCGGCAAGCGGGGCTGAAGGAGCTGCTTCAGGAGGTGGAGGCCCTGGACACGGCCAGCTTCGACCTGGTGCCCCTGGAGGTCAGCGACGTGCAAAAACAGGTGTTCCGGTACCTGTACGAGCTGCAGGGCCGCGCCGCCACGCTGCTGGCCGACCTGCGGGGCAAGCGCCTGCCGGAGGCCGAGGCCATCCTGGCGGAGCTGCCGGCGCTCTCCGCCGAAGACAGGGCCCTGCGCACCGAGGCGGCCGCCCGCGTGCTGCTGGGGGACAGCTTCCGCATGATCCCGCGCTATACCCTGGCGCCGGCACAGCAGGAGGAGCTGGCCAACGCCTGGAACGCCGCCGACACCCTGCTGCAGTACCTGCATGACGGCGGCCGCGACAACCCCGAAGAGGACTGGCTGCACGGCATCGCCAGGGTGCACGAGAAAATGGGGCACCTGGAGAACTGCCTGCTGCTGCGGGAGGCCTTCGCCCTGGACGAGGACCAGCTGCGCCTGCATCCCGTGCAGCTGCCCTACCGCACGGAAAAATACCACTGGATGGCCCTGCCCTTCCCCGTTGACGAAGTAGACCCCGAAGATGGCCAGATCCTGCTGTATACCGCCGCCATGGCCGCCGGCAGCCCCGCCCCCACGGAGCTCTGCGGCCTGCTGGCCGATGAATGGGTCGAGCTGCTGCCCGCCACGGAGCAGGTCACCGGCGTGGCCTTTCACTATGACCGCCCCAGCACCGAAGCGCCGCAGGCCATGCTGCTGGTCACCCCCGCGCAGTTCGAGGGCAACTGGAACTGGGACGACCTGGTCGACGCCCTGATCTATACCATGGATGCCGCCAGGTCCCGCGCCATAGAGCCCGACAGCATCGCCGCCACCCCGCTGGCCAGCCTGCTGCCGGCCGTCGTCTCCGCCGAGAGCCTCTTCCCCTATTCCATCGTCCTGGACAATGACTTCCATTACCTGTCCCTGGACCAGGTACGCACTTTCAACGCCATCAACCCTTAACCCGCCCAGCCATGCTCATACCCACCGACGTCCAGCTCCGGGAGATCACCGCCGCCAAGGCCTTCCCCATCACCTATGCGTACAGCCGCCTCGAGGGACGTCCCCGCCGCGACAATTTCGAGCGGGCCCTCAAGGCCGAGTTGCGCGACGCCCTGTGGATGCTCAGCAAACAATGGCAGATGGGGGAGT